>JAGUVP010000001.1 GCA_020062805.1 Candidatus Bipolaricaulis sp. | reverse complement strand
GCAGTGCCCCCGCTCCTGCCTTGTATCTGTGCCCGGTCCACAGGCGGCAAGTTCGGGATCGGGTGAACCGCCCTGGGTTCCCCGGAGGGGCCTTCACCTTGATCCGGCCCCGAGGGGGTCAAGAGGGAGCCGGGGATCTGTGTCAGGTGTCCTGAAGGCAGTTCGAATCCTCTGAGACCCTATCTCCTGAAGTGCAGACAGGAAGGCGCTTTGCGGATCTGCTACCCCTAGAGGACTACTTTCAAGCCCGGCATGACCTGATCCTGCCTGAAGAACTGACAGGTGCGGTCGAGCAGGACAGGGTTTGAGAGCTGTCGGCGGTCAGCATATCGATAGGCAGGCACATCTCACCTCTCTCCGGTGCGGCTTCGAGTTGTCCGGCGGCGACTCCGCAGGCTACAGTGGCTCCCAAGGAGGAGCCATGAGCCGAGGGTGCAGGGTGATGTTGGCGGGTCTGGTGGCGGTGCTTGGGGTTGCCGCGACGTCTCGGGCGGGGGCGATGTACCAGAACAGCTCGGGCGCGGTGGCGCGGGCGGTGCGGATCGAGTTCTCCGAGCCCGCCGAGATCACCTCGATGTAGCCGGACTTCCCCCAGCGCGATCCGCAGGGGCCGGCCACGGTGATCGTTCTCAGCGGCGGTGAGGTGGCCGCCGGAGGATGGTTCAGCTTCACGTGGAGGCCGGACAGTGCACGTGTGGTGAAGATCGACTGGTTGGCCAACCCACCGTCTTCGGCTCGGCCCAACCTGGGGTTGTCCGAACCCAAGGAGAAGCCCGAGGTCCACGGGGAACTCCTCAACCCGGCCTTCTTTGCCCATCCCGCCCACGTGATGCAGGGTGTGTCCGAGCGCGACAGGATCTTCGCCCTGCCGCTGGGGGGAGTGCCCGAGTTGGGGTTCTACCCGGTTCTCGGAGATCTACCTTTCGCATTGCTCACCTGGACGTTCGACGTGAGCCATCCGGAGGGGATCGGTGCGGCCATCGAAGAGGGGGCCCTCTACATCTGGGGGAGCAACCCGGAGTGGCAGGGTCATGGAGAGGTGGAGTTACACGTGAGTGCCACGGACGGCCGGACGAGCTCGGTAGCCATCCCGGTGGTCGTGTTCTGCAGCGACCGGACCCTCGTGAACCCGCAGGGAAGGAAGGACTACTTCGTGCCGTGGTCCTGGAGGCTCGACCTGCATCGGATTCTCTCGGTGGAAGAGCACATGTTTCAGTATGGAAAGGGAGATGACTCGCTCTTGGACAGAACAGTGAGGTTCTCGTGCTGGCGGGAGATGCCCCTCCTGAAAGGAGCGACGCTCCCTGTGTGGTCCGGGCCTCCAGGGGAGACTCCGGCACCCTGGTTCCTGGCGCGCATTGACGAGACATACCGTGAGCTAAGGAGGATAGGTTGCGATGCAGTGAACATATGGCGCTGCTATCAGATGCTAGAGGATGATGCTGCGTGCCCGACGCCGCTGTTCGACTACTGGGCACCTGGGCGGACAATGTCTCATGAGGAGATCGTCTACGCGGTCAACGAAGCTCACCTGCAGGGCCTGAGAGTCCTACTCACCCCTCACGTCGCAGAAGCGCAATCAAGGCATTTCGCACCGCCCAGCATCGACGGGTGGTTTGCCTGCTACTCCGAGATCGTGGCAGATAACGCAGAAATCGCGGATAGAACAGGCGCAGAGTACTTCACGCTGGCGAACATCATCATGCCAGACCTCTTCATCGGCTGGCCGCTGCAGCGACGTGCATCCCTCTGGATCGAGAAGATGGCGGATCTGCTGATTGGGATTGTCCGTCCGAAGTACGCAGGACCAGTAGTCCACATGCCGGGGTTCATGTACCTGTCCAATGGGCACCTCGACCTCGTTCCGTTCCTGCGACAAGTGGACATTGTCGGGGTCAACAGCCAGTTCGTCCATCTGGCCAAGTCGAGAAGCCCGTCATACGACGAGATCCACAAGGTCTTACGAGACTACGCGCAGCGATACTACGTACCGCTTCACGATGCTCTGCAGAAACCCATGTTCGTCAACGAGGGTTTCATCGAAAGCTATGATGGTGTTCTGGCTCTCACGGATGCTTCAGGGAGGATGCCTGAGGGTGTTGTCTACGACGGCGATGAGCAGGCAATCTGGTACAGAGCATGGTTTGCGATTGAAAGGGAGTACACATTCCTGCGAGGATTCGGGTGGGTGGGCTGGGCATACGATGCAGCATCGGGAGGAGTCGGTGATGTCGGGTGGACGGCCAGGCTCAAGCCGGCCGAGAGGGAGATCGCGATGGCCTACGGAGCGCCAGACCCCTTTCGAACGGTATGGGTAGACGGAGATGCTTCCGACTGGGAAGACGCCACGCTGACAACCTCGGGAACAGCCAAGGGCGGAATGCCCGGGACCGCCCGAATCGAGAGACTGTCTATCAAAGTGGACGAGGCTTATGTTTACGTGGCAATCTGGGTCTCTTCGGGATTGCCCCCGGATCACGGGTTCGTGATCCTCATCGACAAGAACGGCGACAGAGCTGCTGACCTGCCGATCGGGACGGCGGCTGTTGGGGGATTCCCTCATTGGATGGCGTTCATGCATGCAGCCCCGATGAACTTCGACGCACTCACGGGGATCCTCGACATCCACGCTGATGCCAACCATCGCTTCTTCGAGGTGCGAATACCGTTCTCGCTGCTCCCCCGTCGGATCGAGCTGGCGTTCCAGGCTGTTGTCGAAGACCGGACTCGCAGAAGGATCCTTGACAGCACCGAGTGGCTTGTCATTCCAACCCTACCGCCTGCGTAAGCTGGAAGCACCGTATAGGTTGGGGAGGGAGACCACTCCCCATCTCATGGGCAGTTCGAGGCACCCCTGGTTGTCTAGAGGGTGCCTGACCGGTGCCAGGCCACGGAGATCCCCGGACTTGAGCGAGGGCTCGCGTCACACGTCCTGCCGGGAGTTTGAATCCTCTGAGACCCTATCTCCTGAAGTGACGATGGGAAGGCCCTTCCTGGGCATGCTAGGGCGGGAGGATTCGAACCTCCGAATGGCGGCTCCAAAGGCCGCTGCCTTACCGCTTGGCTACGCCCTAGTTGCCAAACGAGCATAGCTCGTTCGCCCGCACTGGACAAGGGTTCCCCCACCCGCACTCCATCGCGTAGACTCCGGCAATGGCCCGTGACGGCTCGCAGTACCCACTCCCCGCGGAGTGCGCGTGACGGTCGCCCTGTTCTCCCTTCTCGGCTTCGCGCTGGGATCGCTCCCGTTCTCCGTTTGGTTGGGAAGGATGGGGGCCAAGGCTGACATCCGCCGCTACGGCGATGGGAACCCTGGCGCCACCAACGCCTGGCGGGCCGGGGGATGGCGGATCGGCCTCTTCGCCCTCGTCCTCGACGTGGCAAAGGCCGCCGTGCCCGTAGCCCTGGCTCGCGCCATCGGCGGTCTGTGGGGGTGGAGCCTCTTACCCGTGGCGCTGGCTCCTCTGTTCGGTCATGCGTTCTCCCCGTGGCTTCGGTTCCGGGGGGGGAAGGCCGTCGCCGGCACGTTCGGTGCTTGGACAGCTCTCACCTACTGGGAGGTTCCGACCGTGCTCGGCCTGTCGTTCGCCCTTGTTCGGACCGCGCAGGTGGTGGATGCGTGGACGGTGGTCCTCTCGTTCCCGATCGTGGCCCTGTACCTTGTCCTCCGCGAGGCTGAGCCGTGGATTCTCGCCACCCTGGGGGCGAACTTCGCCTTGCTTATCTGGACACACCGGAGGGAACTCCGTTTGCCGCCGCGGGGACGTGCGAGAAAGGGATCCGCGTGAGCTTCCTCGTTTCTCACGAATGGAGCCTGGTCGTGTTCATGGCGGTGTTGGCCGGCATCGCGCTCACGAACCTCGTCGCGATGCGGCGGCTCGGCAGGCACCGAGCGCTGCCCGAGTACCCCTCGGTCTCCATCCTCGTACCCGCCCGCGATGAAGAGCGGAACATCGTGGCTTGCGTGGAGTCGCTGCTCCGCCAGGACTACCCGGAGTTCGAGGTGATCGTGCTGGACGACGACTCCCTCGATGCGACGGGATCGCTGCTCCGGGAGATCCAGACCGGGTCAGGGGAGCGGCTGCGGATACTCCCCGGGAAGCCACTTCCCGCTGGATGGCTTGGCAAGCACTGGGCCTGTCACCAGCTTGCCCAAGCTGCCCAGAGCGAGATCCTCCTGTTCACGGACGCCGACACGGTCCACCATCCCGCGGCATTGCGCGGCGCGGTGGAAGCCCTCCAGGCCGAGGGGGCAGGCGCGCTGAGCGTCCTCCCCCGCCAGGCGGTGGGGAGTTGGGGCGAGATCCTCGTGATCCCGATCCTGTCGTGGGTGATCCACACGTTCGTCCCGTTCATCCTCCCCCGGCGAACACCGACCGCGGTGGGGCAGTTCATGCTGTTCCGCCGGGAGGTCTATGCTGCAGTGGGTGGACACGCCGCGGTGCGGGCGGAGGTCTTGGACGACCTCGCCCTGGCCCGCAACGCGCACCGGGCGGGCCTCAGATGGGCGTTTTTCGACGGATCGGGGAGGGTGACGACGCGGATGTACCGGGGGTGGAACGAGACGGCGCGGGGACTCGCGAAGAACCTGTTCCCCGTGTTCCGCTACAACGTCCCCCTGTTCCTGTTCGTGTGGACGTGGCTCCTGTGGTTGGCGTGGCAACCGCTGTTCATCCTCGGGATGAGGATCGCCGGAAGCGCGGTGCCCGAGGGAATCATGGCGCCCGCGGCGGCCACGATCGGGCTGTCCCTCGTCACATGGGCGCTCTGCTCGATGAGGTTCCGGGCACCCCTCGTTCAGGTTCTCCTCTATCCGGTGACGATTCTCCTTGTGACGGGGATCGCGCTCCGATCGCTCGCCTGGCACCTCTGGGGACGGGGTACATGGAAGGGGCGGGGCATCCACGTTCAGAAGAAACGGGTCGCATAACGTTGCGGACCGTCTGCGAAGGTCTTCGCGCTGCCCCCCCAAGGCCGTCGGGGATGAACCCCGACGCTACGATCGTCCCGCGGCGACCTCCGCGGGCCATTCCTCACGCAGGCGGCTATCGGCCGAACAGGGCGCGCCAGTTCGCCTTGAGATCGTCGCAGGTGGTCTCTGACGGAACCCGGATTGCCACGAAGTAGCTCCGCTCTCGCACCGGGTCGATCTCAGCGTCGCCGTTCGTGTTCAGGAACGGGTTGCTTGCCCCGATTGTCACCTGCTCGTTCGTCCACGTGATGAGCCCGCGGATGAGATCAGGAGTCACCACCTTCCCTTCGAGGAGCTTCGACAGACGCTGCACGGCGTACACCTCGCCCGAGATGAGGCCGAGGACCGTCACTCGCACCGTGATCCCTGGGTTCCCATCCCCGTCCTGATCGAAGACGCGGGGATCGTCGGCCGTGGTGGGGAGAGGGTCGTTCACGGGATCGGCGAGGCGCGCCCCGTGGACCTCGGTCGGCCAGGGCTCGACGAACCGCCACCCGTCAACCGTGGCCTGGAGCGTCGCCGTTCGTTCGACGACGCCCAACGAGCGCAGAAACGCCTCCGGGATCTCCGTGACGACCATGTTCGTTCCGTCGTCGGTGTCCACGAGGCAGTGGGTCTCGGCCACCGTGACGTTGCTCCCGCTCTGCCTCATCTCCACATGCAGGATGAGGGTCGTGGTGCGTGTGCGTTGTCCCACGAACGGATAGACGACGATGTCCGAGGTCACCTGCATCACGGCCCACGTCCCGGTCAGGTCAAACAGAGGGAGTTCCTCTCCGCTTCCCGGCAGGGCGAGTCCCATGGCCAACACCAAGCTGGTCGCCATCGTGACGAGCATCTTCACGGTTCTCTCCTTCTCTCGAGCCGGCACGTCTCTCGGGTCGGTCGTGGTCGCCTATCGTACCCGTTCGTCGCGGGCGATGCGGCCGTCTTCGAGGTGGATCACCCGGTCTACCCGGTCGAGGAGCCGTGTGTCGTGGGTGGCGAACAGGAACGTTGTCTCGTGCTCCTCGTTCATCCGCCGCATGAGGTCGATGAGGTCGAGGCTCGTTTTCGTGTCGAGGTTCGCCGTCGGCTCATCGGCGAGGACGATCGCCGGATCGGAGACCACGGCCCGCGCCACGGCAACCCGCTGCTGCTCCCCGCCGGAGAGCTTGTTGGGGAACTGGTGC
>JAGUVP010000273.1 GCA_020062805.1 Candidatus Bipolaricaulis sp. | reverse complement strand
TGTGCGGTCAAGGGCCTTCACGGACCTGATGTTGTCCAGGGCGGCTCGAAGCTTGTCACGGCTGCCGATGGACGCCTTGTTCTCGAGAACCACCACAACGGACTCCACCATGAAGTGCTTGATGCCACCGATCTCGAACACGGGGTGGTACCCCGTCCGGTAGATCACCACGTCGATCTGTCTGCTGATACTGCCCTGAGCGTCAAACACAAAGCCGGTTTCGATGCCGAACTCCCCAGGGACCAGCCGGCGTAGATAGCTGGAGATGATCTGCTCCCGCGCGCGGCCGCTCTCACCAGGATGCTCGACCGCCGCCGCGAGGTCGAGTTGGTTGATGACCTCACGATTCAGCGATTGCAGGATCTTGGTTACCAGTGGTGCAGGCATTACTGGAACGCCTCCCGTGTTCCTATCGCGGCCTAACGCCCAGCATCAGCTGCGGCGTGAAGCGCCGTCCGCTGCATGCGTTTGTTGGACTATTCAAGTCTCTTCCTGGCTGGCCGAACTTCATATAGGGCGGGATCCTCCTTCACAGAGCTCGCCGTTTCGGTAGCTGCCTTTTCAAACAGGAGCTTCGTGGTTGAGAAAAGGTCGGCGGTCTCAGCTTTCAGGTAGCGCGCCGTCATTCGGCAATACTCCGGGTCAATCTCAACACCGATGCTGTTTCGGCTCGTCCGCAGTGCCGCGACCATTGTGGTCCCGGACCCGCAAAACGGGTCCAACACGGTGTCACCGGTGAAGGAGAACATGCGAACAAGACGTGCAGCAAGTTCCAATGGGAACGGGGCGGGATGCTGCTTGGTAGAGGCACCCGTGATATTCCATGTCTGCTGGAACCATCGGTCAAAGTCATCTTTGGCAATCCGGCTAGCCTCTCGCTGCCTATTCGTTGGCTTCCTGTACCCGCCCGGCTTCCGCTGCATCAGTATGAACTCAATATCATTCTTGATGATGGCGTTCGGCTCGTAGGGCTTCCCAAGGAACTTGGACCCGTTCTCGACCTCATAGGAGGCGTTTGCGATCTTGTGCCAGATGATGGGGTTAAGGTTGTCGAATCCGATGCGCCGGCAAATAACACAGATGTCGGCGTGCAGTGGAAAAACGAGGTGGCGTCCGAAATCGCGCCTCGCGACGCAGACATCCCCGACGACGCACACCAGACGGCCACCGGGAACAAGGATTCGGTAGACGTGCCTCCAGACTTTCTCTAACTCGAACAGGAACGCTTCGTAATCCTGGATGTGGCCGAGTTGGCATGGGTGTTCGTTGTACCGCTTGAGATTCCAGTAGGGGGGCGAGGTTACGACGAGGTGAACCGAAGCGTCACTGAGGAAGGAGAGGTCCCGCGAATCGCCGTTGATCAGTCTGTGAACGGTCATCTCCATGTGGTTACCCCAGCGCCCGCAGATGGGCCACAAGGACTCGGGCAAAGCGTTCAAGAGAGAGGTCTTCGGCTGGTGTTGAAAAATGTCCATGGATTCCACCGTCAGCCGTCGCGGCAATGAAGGCCGCTGCCGTGTAGTGTCGCTCAAGCACGAGCTTCCGACAGAAGAGTTCATAGCGGCGCAGATACGAAGCACCCACGAACTCCGGGAACACCTTGAAGTGCGGCTCCTGCACCTTGACCGGTCGGTTGGATGCCTCGCAGTCTTCCAGCATGAAGAAGTAACCCAGAAATGGCTGGGGACTTGTCAGATAGGCGCGTTCCCGGTAAGCAGTCCATAGATCGAGGGCGCTTCCCATCGCTTCTTCGGTCCGATTGTTAAAGTTGTTGCCGAAAGATGGGCCAACCTGTGACTTTGCCTCGAGGGCAACGAGAAGCGTATCCTCACGTACGACAAGCAGGTCCCATTCTTTGGTGGGACGGAAGAATCCAGGAAGCTCGACCGCCTTCTTCCTGAAGACGTACGGCTCGGGAACACCGGAATCCGTGATGAGTTCCGTGAAGAGGTCGATGAAACCATCCATCTGTGCACCGCCGGTCACTGCGCTGCGCAGGCCCTGGTCAGCCTTCCCGGTCTGCTTCTGCTTGTCCCTCTGTCCCGCCCGCGTCTTCCAGTAATGGGCCACAGCCCTGCCGGAGCGTTCAGGGAGGTCTCGCAGTATGTCGTCTTGTTTCATGTGCATGGTGTATAGGATTTCCCGCCCTCGTTCAAATGGTCTAACATTGTTTATGACGATGCCCAAAGGCAAGGGTCAAGTTCCCATTCTTGCTTGGTGTCAGCCATGGTACAGGCCACCAGGGAGGCAAGGCTTGCCTCTCGCGAATCCCAGCGGTCTTGTCTTCCCTGCGTGGAGCTCGGCTTGCGCCTCTTCGGCCAGGCAGCCCAGTTCGCACCGAGATGCGGCGAAGGTCTCCTGCCACCGACGCTCCGATTGGAGCTCCTCTAAGGTGCACTCGACGAGGGCTCGCTGGTCGTCTTCGGGTAGCTTGGCTGCCTCGGTGAACGCTTGCTCCAGCAGCTTGATCGCCATCCTTTCACCTCCGCCGCCATTGTACCGCCTGAGTCGCTCTGCTACGCCGGGGTCAGACCTTCATTCTTAGGGTTGCGGTCGGATACTGGCCGAGGGCGCGTAATCCGTGGCCACTGGTCAGCCACGGACCCCAACACCCACCTGCGTGCAACGGGGCCGCCGCTTGGAAGACTAGACAGATGGTCATATAATGTGACTATCATGCGAACCACCACTCGGGTATCGGTGGCGGAGGGGAAGAAGGACCTCAGCCGGCTCCTCAAGGAGGCCGCAGAAGCACGTTCCCCCATCCTCATCTTCAACGAGCGGAAGGGAGAGCTGGCCGGGGCGCTTCTGTCACCTGCCGAGTACGAGCGCTATGAGCGCCTGCAGGGGTACTTCGAGGCTCTGCGCCTGTCGCAGAAGTTTGCACCCCTGGAGCTCGATCTCAAAGCGCTTGTGAAGGCGTCGCGGGCCGAGCTGGACGAACGCGCGGCATGACGGGGGCCAAGGGGCCGGTCCCGCTCGTGGTGGATGCGAGCGTCCTTCTCGCGTTCTACCTTCCCGCAGAACCCTACAAGACTCACGCCCTGTCCCTCCTCGCCCGGGTTGCGGCGGGAGAGATCCGCCTCGTGGTGCCGAGCCTGGCACGGTACGAGATCCTGAACGCGCTCTCTCGCTGCGTGCGTGGGCTGAAGCCTGGACCGAAGCTCGCCCGCGAGGATGCCGAGGAGATCCTGGCCGCCCTGGCGTCGCTGCACCTTGAAGAACACAGCGTGCAGAGCCTGGAAGGCCGCATCCTCGAGATCACCAAGCAGCACAGTTGCAGCGCCTACGATGCCGCGTACCTCGCGTTGGCGGAGCGGTTGAAGGCACGGTTCGTCACCGGCGACGCCAAGCTGTGCGCCACGCTCGGGCGGAAGCTCCCGCACCTCGTCTTCCTGGGGAACCTTGCCGATGCCAGGCTGTAGGCGGTCAGCCTAAGCAGGACACCAGACAGGGTGGCCCGGATCGCGCCCCCGCCCCGCCCGAGATCGAGCACGCCATGAGGCTGCTTCCCTCCGATGGGCCGTGGACCACGCCTGTTGTGTAGAATGCAGGCGAAGGGGGGACACGATGCGACACACCCGGCCGAGACCACCTCTGGACGACGCCACTCACAAACGGGTTGTGGACGCGCTGGCGCAGGCCCTTGCGGCACGCAAGGAGATCCTCGTCGCCTACGTGCACGGCTCGTATGCCGAACGGCGTCCCTTTCGGGATCTCGACATCGCCGTGTACGTGAGCGAGTCCGCGCTGTCGGGGTCCCTCTTGTCCTACGAAGTCATGCTTGAGTCCGGGCTTGAGGAGGCCCTACGCGGGGCGGGCCTGGCGGCCCCGCTGGACGTGAGGATTCTCAACCGGGCACCGCTCTCGTTCCGGTACGAGGTTATCAAGCATGGAACGCCGGTGTTCGTCGCGAACGATGACCTCAGGGCTGACTTCGAAGCCGCAACGATCTCCCGGTACCTCGACTTCGCCCCATTTCGGCGGGAGCAGCTGCGGGAGGTGCTGGGCCTTGGAGCGTAATGAGACGCGCGTTCGCAGGCTTCTGGGCGAACTCACGGGGGCCATTCGGCGGCTGGAGGAGCTCTCCCACGCGGGGGAGAGGGACGGAAGCCTGGCGCGATCGCACTTTGCCCACATCCGTCTAGGCCAGCCTCGCTCAGACCGCTACCGCCCTGGGCTCGAAACGGACAGACGACGGCGGATCTTCTGGGCTAGCCTATCGGGTATCTCGCTGTGGCGAGGCACAGCCTCGACCTCCCCCGTCCGGGGGTTGGTCCACAGGGAATGGGAACGCCCTTCTCGCTTGAGATGGCACCCGTGCTGGCGGAGATGCCGCAGCAGAACAGCGCGCTTCACTCGATTGTGACCGTCTCGAACTCCGCGTCGGCCGGGACTCCTCGCAACCCGTCCTCTCTGCGGTCCTCGAGGATTAGGGCAATCGCCTCGGCCAAGCTCTGACGGGCTTCTTCCTTCGTCTGTCCCTGCCCGTTGGCCCCCGGGATCTCGGGGCAGTAGGCGATGAACCAGTCTCCGTCGCGCTCAAATACTGCGGTGAACTCGTGCTTCATCGCTCCCTCCTTACGACCACAGCACCCTGCCCGCTGAGTGTACCCTGGTCCGCTGTACCGTCTTCAGCCGCTTCGTCTGAGATAGCTCTTCAGATCGCGGTAGAAGTTCTCGTGGCCCCCGATCGCCAGCAGGTAGGCGGTTCCCTTCTCTTCGTCCACCAGGTACGCAAGCAGGTAGACCTGGCCCAGGTACGAGAACTTCTGCACCCGGACGCCCTTGAGGTCGCCGACCTTGGGCTCGCCCACGGCTGGCTGCTCGCAGATGATCTCTACCTGGCGGTCAACCTCGCGCCGCAACGGCTCGGGCAGCTTCTTCTTGATGCGGTTGAACTTGGGATAAGCAGCGGGCACTGGAGCCACATGCTCTCCTGCTCAGCCCCGGACGTAGGGCTCAGCCTCTCCCCGGCCGACCCCCTCCAGGGCCTCCAGGATGTCGGCATGGAACCGCGGATGGATGGCACCGTGCTGCTGAACGTAGTTCTCCAACGCCAAGCGCACAACGGAGCTGATGGTCCGCCGCTCAAGCTCGGCGATCGCCTCCAGCTGCTCCTTGAGATCGGGCGGGATCTTCGCGGCTACCGTCACGTCAAGCATCCGTCCACCTCCCGAGGGGTCAGTCTAGGCCCGAGGGTGTACATTGTCAACTTCGTCGCACATCGCCTCAGATCGGACGGGGACCTCGCACAGGCAAAGGACAATCCCGTGGTCCGCCCACCGTGGACGGCAGCCCGTAGGGGCTCCGCCGCCCAGGGGCCTGCGTCAGGTTCACCGCCGCCGACATCCAACGATGGTTGGGTAGGGATCTCCCCTACAGAGGTGCTTCAACATGCGCGCCCCCCTCTCCCCTGCGCCCAAGAGGGTTGGGGTGAGGTAACCATGTCCGCATCCCTGCTTCTCCCTCTCCCCCGGGCGGGAGAGGGTTGGGGTGAGAGCGCATTCCGCCGTGCCGATAGAAGCCCAGGACCCGGATTCCTACACAGCTTCCTAGCCCAGGATCGTGGCCAGGTCTTCCTTGGGGGACCGGATAGGCATGAGGTCGAACGCCTCACCGAGGACCTTCAGCACCTCCGGGGTGAGGAACGCGGGCAGGCTCGGGCCCAACCGTATTCCGCGCAACCCGAGGTGGAGGAGGGTGAGCAGGATCGCCACCGCCTTCTGCTCGTACCACGACAGGATGAGCGACAGAGGCAGGTCGTTCAGCCCGCACCCCGCGGCCTCGGCCAGCGCCCCCGCCAGGCGGATCGCGGCGTAGGCGTCGTTGCACTGCCCCACGTCGAGAAGCCTCGGCA
>JAGUVP010000135.1 GCA_020062805.1 Candidatus Bipolaricaulis sp. | reverse complement strand
TCCCAGCGGCGGGGCGTGCTCCTCATCACGCCAGAGTCCCTTGAGGCGATGCTGTGCAACCGCGGCACCGCGATCGGCTCGACCTTCGAGCGTCTGAGCTACCTGGTGGTCGACGAGTTGCACGCCTTCATCGGCACCGAGCGAGGCAAGCAGCTGCAGTCTCTGATGCATCGCATCGAGCGCGTCATCGGCCGGCGTGTTCCACGCATCGGGCTGTCCGCGACCCTCGGCGACATGGGTCTGGCGGCGGAGTTTCTGCGGCCTGGACATGGCGCTGCCGTGGCGCTGGTGGAGTCGAAGTCCTCAGGGGGCGAACTGCGCATCCTGGTCAAGGGCTATGAGGAGCCGCGGGTGGTGCGTGGCGAGCAGGAGGACGGGGAGAGCGAGCCCATCACACCGGCACAGATCGCCGGGCATCTGTTCAAGGGCCTGAGGGGCTCGAACAACCTGGTCTTTCCGAACTCCCGGCGCGAGGTGGAGCGCTACACGCACCTGTTGACCCGGATGTGCGATGCCCAGCAGGTGCCCAACGAGTTCTGGCCGCATCACGGGAGCCTGTCCAAGGAGATCCGCGCGGACACGGAGGCCGCCTTGAAGCAGAAGGAGCGGCCGGCCACTGCCATCTGCACCAACACCCTGGAGCTGGGCATCGACATCGGTGCCGTCAAGAGCGTAGCGCAGATCGGGCCTCCCCCTACAGTGGCGAGCCTGCGCCAGCGTCTCGGGCGGTCGGGTCGCCGCAAGGGAGAGCCCGCGGTGCTTCGCGGCTACTGTGTCGAGGACGCGCAGGGTGGGCAAGCGTCCATCGCCGATGAGCTTCGACTGGGCACCGTGCAGATGGCGGCCATGATCTCGCTGCTGCTGGAGGGCTGGTTCGAGCCTCCGTCCGTCAAGGGCGCGCATCTGTCCACGCTGGTCCAGCAGGTACTTTCCTTCATCGCACAGAACGGCGGCGCGACCATCGGGCAGCTTCATGGGCTGCTGTGCGCACCAGCGACACCTTTCTCGGTTGTGGCCAAGGACGAGTTCGTCGAGCTGATCCGGCATCTCGGGCAGAAGGAACTGCTGGTCCAGGACTCATCCGGCGTCCTGCTTCACGGGCGCGTCGGCGAGAAGCTGGTCAACCACTACACGTTCTACGCCGCCTTCGCCTCCGACGAGGAGTTCCGTATCGTCGCAGGAGGCAAGTCGCTCGGCACCCTGCCGGTCTCGCAGGTGCTCACGATCGGTCAACGCATCCTGTTCGCGGGCCGCACCTGGAAGGTCGAGGACATCGACGAAGAGCAGAAGACGATCCATGTGAGCCGTGCGGTAGGTGGGGCGCCACCGCTGTTCTCTGGCGGGGCAGGTCGCACGCACACCCGGGTGCGGCAGCGGATGCGCCAGCTGCTCGAAGGCGACGAGCAGCCAGCCTATCTGGACGAGGTCGCAAGGCGCTTCCTGGCCGAGGGCAGGGCCAACTACCGTACACGCAGCCTCTCCGACGCCTACGTTCTGGACCAGGGAAGGGAGGTGCTCCTGCTGACATGGCTTGGTGATGCCGCCAACGAAGCGATTGCGTGTCTGCTCCGCCGCCGAGGCTTTGTGGCGGCGCCAGCGGGCCCCGGTGTCGAGGTGCTCAAGGGTCAGGCAACGCTGGAGGACGTTGTCGACGTGCTGTTCGACGCTGGGCTGGACGAGGCGCCGCCGCTGGATGTGCTTCTGGCCGATACGAGAAACCTGCAACGGGAGAAGTGGGACTGGGCACTGCCCGATCGTCTGCTTCGCAAGGCGTACGGCAGCCAGCATCTGGACCTTGAGGAGGCCTTGGGATGGATCCGGACCTTGCCGGGCGCTGGCCGTCTCGGCACAGCGGGATCGTTGGCGATCGGGGAGTCCGTTGGAACGGTCGCCCGTCCAGCCGCGCCTGATGCCGGTGGCGGAGTCGCCGACGGAACCTCGGCAAAGCTTCATCTCGCGCCGATGGAGGGCTTCGCCGAGCTGCGCTTCAAGCAGACGGCTCTCGACAGCATCGGACTCCCGCACATGGGCTACCCCGTGCCGATCCATGTCCTGCAGGGGGTTCTGGCGGAGGACGGGCAAATGCCGCTTGCGGCGATGCTGCACGGTCTGCAACAGCATGCCCGACCAGGGAGCGCCCCTTGGCGAGAGCTGGAGCCGGTCATGGCACGGCTCGTGATGCTCACGTCCCCAGACGACAACCGGGCGGTGATCAGCGCATCGTCAGACGCATGGTGGCTTGAACTCGGGCCGGTCGACCTGAACGGCCGGATCGTGACGATCCAGCGCGGAGATGACCTGATCGCGGCAGTCTCGCCGCGAGACGACGGCAGACTCCGCGTGTCGACCTACCGGCCGCTT
>JAGUVP010000186.1 GCA_020062805.1 Candidatus Bipolaricaulis sp. | reverse complement strand
GGTGGATCCCCGACCAGTGGGGGGCAGCGTTCGGATCGGGGATCGGCCTGCGGGCGTTCGTGGCCTTCCTGGGCGGGATCTCCCTGGGGTTCGGCGCGCGGTGGGCCGACGGGTGCACGAGCGGGCACGGGATCAGCGGGACGATGCAGCTCTCCGTGGCGAGCTGGGTGTCGGCGATCGGGTTCTTCGCCGGGGGAATCGTCGTCGCCCAGCTCCTGTTCCGGGTCCTCGCGTGAGGGGGCGGCGATGAGACCGAAGACAGCGGAGCTCACGTGGGGCCTCCTGTTCGGGGTCGCCTTCGGGTTCCTCCTCCACAAAGGCGGGGCGACGAACTACGACGTGATCCTCGGCCAGCTCCTGCTGGCCGATTTCACCGTGCTCAAGATCATGCTGTCCGCGGTCGTGGTCGGCGGGATCGGGATCCATCTCCTGCAAGGGTGGGGCCGGGTGAAGCTGTCTCCCAAGGGCGGCTCGTGGGGGAAGAACGCGGTGGGGGGGCTCATCTTCGGCGTGGGGTTCGCCGTGCTCGGCTACTGCCCGGGGACGATCGCCGGCGCGATCGGGAACGGCCGGCTCGACGCCCTGGTGGGGGGCCTGCCTGGGATCATCCTCGGCTCGTGGCTGTTCGCCGTCGCCTACCCACGGGCGAAGGAGGGGCTTCTGCGGAAGCGAGCGTTCCAGAAGGCCACGCTTCCTGATCTCCTACGCCTGCCCCGCTGGGCCGTGATCGGTTTGCTTTCGGCCGGCATCGCTGTGCTTCTGGCCGTGGTCGAGAGGTCCGGGCTGTAGTCCCGCGTCTGTCTGCTGTCGATCGCAGTCGCTATACTCCTCCCCGGAGGTGGCTTATGGTCAAGATGCGTTCTTGGAGTGTCCTCGCTCTTTCCGTATCTCTGTTGGCCATCTGTGTTCCTCTCCTGGCCCAGGAACCCTGCACGATCACCGTAAGGCCGGGCGAGTCGATTCAGGCGGCGATCGATGCGGCCCCGGAGGGGGCGGTGATCTGCCTGGAGGCTGGGGAGTGGAAGGAGAACGTCATGATTGAGAAGAGCCTCACCTTGAGAGGCCAGGGAGCCGGACGAACCACCCTCGCTTCCGGGGACGACGTTCGGGAAGTTGTACGAGTGGAATGCTACGAAGACGACGCAAGTATCGTGATCGAGCACCTATCGTTGGTGGGAGATGGCAAGATGCCGGAGAGATGTGGCGTCTTGATCCGCGGAGCACAACGCAGCGTTACCATCGAGAGCTGTAGCATCCTGAAGCACTCCGCTGTCGGGATCTATGTCGCGGCCTATTCGGGCCCAACCCAGGTGACCATCAGCAACTGCAGAGTCTTCTGGAACGACTGCGGGGGCATCAGCATCAGCGGACCCGATGCACGGGCAACGATCAGTGGCTGCTACATCTTCCACAATTCGTCATATGGTCTAGACCTCTTCCATTCCGAAGCCACAGTCACCGGGTGCACGCTGTTTGGCAACGGTTCGGGGATCCTTACCATGGCCAAGAAGGCCACAATCAGCGACTCCTCTATCAGAGGCAACTACGGAGATGGAATAGATGCCCGTGGCTGGGCAGCAGGCGATGCAGAGCTAACGGTCACGGGGTGCGACATCTCTAGAAACTCAGGTTCGGGCATCTCTCTTGGCGGTTCGCTACGCGCTACGATTGAAGGGAACACAATCGATGGGAACAGAACGTTCGGGATCTCGTTGTATGACCATCTCTGTCGGATCTTCTGTCTCTCCCAAGATGTCTGTTTCACCGGGGTTGTCACTGGCAAGGAGAACACCGTGCGCGGTGCCGTGTGCCCGCAAGAGCTTGAGTTCTTGGCGACGCCGCAGGGTGGCGAACTGAAGTGGCCGGAGTGAGCGGGACAGCTCGCGAACACGCTGAACCGCCTCCCGCACCGCCCACCGTCCGTACCGACAGGCCGTGCGGAGGTCCCCGGAGATCCCCTCCGCCTCCTGAAGCCGGCGGACGAGGCCCCGGACTAGCTCGAATCGATTGCCCTCCCAACCCTTTCAGGGTCTGGCTGGCCTGACGGTTCTCCTCCGTGAGGACACCGTCCCCCGAGCATCGCCTCCACCTCCCACAGGAACACCGTATGGTCCGCCGGCCCCGAGGCAAGGACCTGCCCGTCCGGGGATAACCCGACCGAGTAGACCTTGAACCCTTGTCACAACTCTGGCTGAGTATCTGGGGCCGCGATAGGCTCTGTGGGGGCTGCCTCCACGATTTCCCACACCCAAGCTCACACCCAACTGCTGTAGACGCGGTGCGCGGCTCGGTGGTTGAGGGCAGTTGGGAGAGACGCTTGCCCTTGGGGCGCAATCTGCGCATACTGAGATCTGGAGGTGGTTCCCAATGAAGCGCGCTGCAGTGGCAGTCGTAGCGGTCGGGGCTTTGGTTATGCTGTTCGGGGTGTTCCCGCAGCAGATGGCACTGGGCGACAGCGAGATCGCCATGGGCGATCTTGTGGCCTTGGCTGACCAGATCGGAGTGCCCCGAGAAGAGGGCGAAAGGCACACGCTCGCGGGCATTCTCCAGCACATCGTCGCAAACCATAAGGAGCTTGAGGCCACGGTAGCTGCTCTGGGGAAGCAGCTTGCCGCGGCTGAGAAATCCCTCGCCGAGGTGAGGGAGACGGCTACCTCGGCGCTGTCAAAGGCCAACTCAGCGGCCTCGTCGGCCACCAAGGCTCAGCAGACGGCCGACCAGGCGCTTACCAGGGCCAATTCGGCGAGCACAGCCGCATCCAGCGCCCAGCAGACCGCCACGAGCGCCCTCACCAAGACTCAGACCCTGGAGAAGGATCTCGCCTCGCTTAGGACGTTCACCCAAACCCTGAACGATGACTACGTCCGCTGGTCTTGGGATCACGCCGGTTCGAACAACCGCAGATTCGACGAGGTGTGGAGAGACATTAACCGGATCTGGAATCAGTGTTGCCGATAGGCTCAAACGTGCGCTGAAGGTCTGGTGACCTCGCCTGTTCACGAGAGGGGGTGGCTCGCCCGCCGCGAGGGGAGCGTGGGGAGGTGCGGCTACAGCTCGCGTTGGCCGGGTATGGGCTGAGGAGGGTCGACCGGCGTCTAGCGTACCGAGCAAGGGGGCAGGAGGGTGGCCTGGTTGGCAGGCCTCGACCGCCTGGTTCGGAGAGGGAGGACCCACAGCGCCGTAGATCCGACAGCTTACCCATGCGGCAGTGACCTGAAGATCACGGCTGCCGCATAAAGGACATGCCTCTAGGCGTTCCTGGGGCGGGGAACCGCCCGTGCTGGGGATGCCCGATCTCACCGCTCTCCTTCCCCTATCTCAAGAGCTTCTCGATCTGTCTGCTCGAACTCCCCGCTGACCTCGAGCGCCAGTGCTTGGTATGGTCTGTCCTGCGCCATCCGGGCGAACTCGGCGTCGATCCTGGCCTTCTCTAGCTGCCCAAGATAGGTCTGTACAGCGCGTCCGGTACCCGCGTGACCCTCATCGTGGAGTGTGCCATGAGATTGTGCAAGCATACTGAGCCATGAAGTCACGGGAGCCTGCCCTCGTGTGCGAAAGGCGAGGGACTTGACCCCCTCCAGTCGCTGTAAGGAGGCGGCCGCCCGGACCTTGACGGGCGAACAGTGTTATGTTACGGTAGTGCCTTCTGAGAGGGGGCCTCCTGCCCGGCGCTGGCCGTCAGTGACCCCCAGGAGGCAGACATGAACGGCGAGCGGTTCAAGGGAATGGGGACGTTCACGGCGATCTGGGCCGGCCAGATGCTGTCCATGCTCGGCACGGGGATGACGCACTTCGCGCTCACCATCTGGGCATGGCAGCTCACCGGCCGGGCCACGGCTCTCGCCTTGGTCGGGGTGTGCGCGTTCGGGCCGGTGATTCTCATCAGCCCGCTCGCCGGGGC
>JAGUVP010000221.1 GCA_020062805.1 Candidatus Bipolaricaulis sp. | reverse complement strand
ATGTTCCTGAAGGTCGCGCCAGACCTGGAGGAGGCCGAGATCGTGGCCATCTGCGACGTGGTGGCCGATGCGGGCCTCGACGCCGTCGGAGACCACCAGCGCCGCGTTGGTGGCGAACAGCGCCGGGATCTGCGCCTGGTAGGTCTGGAGCTGCTGCCACGCGGACCAGACCGTGGCGTTCTCGTCCGCCGGGTTCTTGAGCTCGATCACCGCGAGCGGAAGGCCGTTCACGAACAAGACCACGTCCGGCCGACGCGTGTGCTGACCCTCGGCGACCGTGAACTGGTTGACGGCCACCCAATCGTTGTTCGCGGGCTCGTTGAAGTCGATCACCCGCGCCTGGTCGCCGCGAATCGACTGGTCAGACGCCCGGTACTCCACGTTCACGCCATTCACGAGCATCCGATGCACAGCGCGGTTTCGTTCAATGAGCGAAGCGCCCTCGGGGTGCGTCAGCCTGCGCAAGGCGTCTTCGAGCGCCTCCGCCGGCAGCGTGGGGTTCAGTCGCGCCAGCGCCTGCCGCAATCGGCATTCCAGCACCCCCTCTGAGTATTGCTCCCTCTCCCGCTGGGAGAGGATCGGGGCGAGGGTATCGCCGACAGGCGATAGGTCGGGGCCGTGCTTGATCGCCCAGCCCAGCGCCTCTAGCCAGGCGAGCGCGGCGTCCTCGACGACCGATTCGGTGAAGGATCTAGCCATGCTTACCCCGTCTGGACGGTTGCTCCTCCAGGCTTGACCGCCCGCACCACGGTATCCGGCAACCATTGCCGGATTCATTGCCGGATGGCCCGGCTGACTTCCCACACTCGGTGCCTTCGCGCGATGCCATGCTGCACGCGCTGGCGGCGAATCGGGCCACGATGGCCTGATTCATGGCCCGATTTGTCTGCCGAGAGCCAGCTTCCGACGGGAATCGGGCCACTGCGGCCCGCGCCGTGGCCCAATTCGAGCGCAGGTCCTGCCTAGCTACCACGTCACATCTCCCCCCGGCGGACCTCGTAGCGCGTCCCGCGCCCGGCGCCAAGCATTCTGAGCAGCCCCAACTCGGTCATCTTCTTCATGTGGTTCTTCGCAGTTCGGTTGGGCAATTCCATAGCGGCCTGGTACTCAGCCGTAGTAACAACCTCGCGCGTGGCCAGCCAATCCCAGCCCCTTCGCTCTGCATCGCTGAGCTGAGCGAGGACGTCTCCACGGGACTTCGGCAAGGCAGCCTTCGCTTCGCGGTACAGCGTCAGAACCACATATGGCGCCTTGTAGGAGTAGGTCGGCAGAGGCATCCCCGCAGTCTGTGCGCGATTCTTCATCGACTGCAGCCCGAGCCCTCGTTCCTCTGCAAGCCTCATCCTTGCGAACACGAAATGCAGGACAGGGTTTCGGCTCAGCATCGGCGCATCGAACGCCTGCAGCTGCTCAAGAGTTACGGGTTCCACGGGAAGGCCGGGACTCCACACCTCGACTCTCTCCGGAGTGACCACCAGCTGGCACTTCCCGCCGGCGATCCCGTAGTCGCGGTGTACGAGCGCATTGACGATCCCCTCGCGGACCAACTCGAACAGGGCCGCGTTCGACTCCTTACGGCGGGCCTGGGACCGGTCGATCGGGTTCGGCAGCTTGTCGCGAAGCCACTGCAGTGCCTGTTCGGGTGCCAGGATCTGCGGCCCATCGAAGTCGCGAGTCTCTTCCTTCCCGTCAGGGTAGTGGATCGTGCCTAGGAGACCAGCTTGCGGCATCGCGACGCGCGGCTCTTTGCCGAACAAGAGCATGCCGAACCCCGTGGGCGTCCACCGCCCGTCGGCCTCCACAAGCAGCCCCTGCTGTGCGAGCCGACGCTGGAAGGCGGCGGTGCCCACCTTGGCCCCGATCCCCGCCGCGTCTCGATACTGCTCCAGAGCCTCGGGCGACAGGTCCTCCACGGCGGTATTGGCGAACGCACCCTCAAGATCCGAGAGTGCCGGAGCCTTCGGCCTCTCTCTCCGCGCTGCAGTCGCCCGGTCAAGCGCTTGGGCGATGAACTCGCGGTTCTCCTCCTGGATGACCTCCTGCAGATCGCGGTCGAACATGCGCACCGCGACGCCGCTGTCCTGAAGGAACTTGATCCCCTTACGGTCGACCTTCGGATCTGGATCGGCAATTCCAACCCAGACCTCCTTGATCCGGGCGTTCACGATCCGCTCGGCACAACCGAGCTTGGGCGCATGGCGCGAGCCGGGAGCGCAGGGCTCCAGCGTCACGAACAAGGCAGCCCCGTCGAGTCGGGCATCTCGGTTCTTCCGTTCTAGGAGCGTGTACTCCGCGTGGTCTCCCTGGCGAAGCTCTCCTCGGCAGGCCGTCTCGACCGTGCCGTCCGGCTTCCAGAGTACAGCCCCGACGCGAGGACTCGCCTTGCCGTCCGCGCGCGCCTCGCTGACGGACTCTCGCATGACCTCGACGGCCAGCTCCATAAGCTTGCGCGGTTCGAGCTTCGGAGGAGCTGCCATGTCTAGTCACCCTCCGTAGGAGACGCAAGCGTGGTTGTAGTCATCGTGGCTGCCCTCGTCTTCATCTCCTGACACCTAGTCATCCCAGTGTGCCGCGAGGTATCCGACAATCCCAGGGCTCGGGCGGAATGCAGGGTACAGCCTTTGGAAGGTGCCTAGCGCATCTGCCAGCGAGGTCTTCGGCAAGACCCGGGTATGCCGCAGCAGATAGAGGAGCGCGATTCCCGGCCCGCGCGACTCGCCCTGATTGCAGTGGACGAGGACCTTGCGCCCGGCAGTCAGCTTCTCATGGATGAAGCCGATCGCTGCTTCGACGAGCTCCTTCTGGATGTAGGCCGGATCGGCCACGTCGACGAGGTTCAAGTACAAGCGGTCTCCGCGGACAGCGTAGAGGTACTCCGGATGTCCCTTCGGGGCTCCCTTCGTCGTGTACCCAAGAAGCCGCCGGTGGTACGGCTCCTTGCATGCATGGACGACGGCCCAACCCCTCTGCCCAGCGACGTGGCACTCGTAGTCGCCCTGATGGCCGACGAAGAGGCAGGGGAAGACTTCAGTCACGTGTCACCTTCGCAGGTGCTCGGGATCATGCGGAACCCGATGTCCAAGGCGTGCTGGCCAACCTCAGATAGCGTGTTCGCGCATAGCCACAGGGATTCCTCATGGCGTTGCCCCTCCAATCGCTGCTGCACATGCTGGTCCCGCATCCCCTGGCAGGCACGACTCGACGAGGGCACAGAACGCTCTCAGCTTGTCCTCTTTGATCCGACCAGCCTCGTACTGGTACAGGACGTGCTGTGGCTTCCTGTGCGGTGATCCCGCGTGCGGGATCCCCAGGAAGGTCTCAAGCTCTCCGGGCACGCATATAACCGCAGTCGTCAGTGCTCCGTCTCTCGAATCCTGGATCACCTGATTGAGGTCTGCGTGCTCGTCCTTCCCGTTGTCGTCGTCGTGAATGACAGAGTGCGGTATCCCGAGGTGAGCTATGAGGTTCATGAAGCGATGTATGTTGTACTTGCCGAGGGCGTCTAGCACGTAGAGACCTTCTGGCAACCTCGGGACTTTGCCCGCGTCCACCAACCTTCCAATCAGAGCTTGCTCAGTTGGCCCCTCCACGATCAGCACGTGCCCTGCGAAGAACATGCCGCAGCGGTCTGGGTTCAGCCAAAGGAAGTACTTGAGCGCCTCCATCTCAGGCATTCGATCCTCGTCTGCAAGCGCAGCCATGAGCTTGGGCCACTTGGCGGCGATCCGGTTCAGAGCTTGGTTCGCGTCAGCTAGCTTCTCCCAGGCATCGCGGCTTATCTGCCGAATCATGACACGTCCGGACTCGCGCCGAAGGCACGAGATCGTAGGAATCAGTGCTGCTTGACGACTGACGAAGTGCGACGAGTGGGTTGAGCAGAGAACTTGCTGGTAGCTGGCCGCAGACAGCTGCCGTAGACTGTCTGCCAACAGGAACTGCTGTGGCGGGTGCAGGAACGCCTCCGGCTCCTCAAACAGCAGGAGCGTCATAGACGGTGCGAAGTCCTTCGCCTTCTTTGACGGCCGCCTCGGCACGTACTTCGCGCCCAGACGGATCAGGGTGTAGATCAGATGTCGCTGGAAGCCCGAT
>JAGUVP010000205.1 GCA_020062805.1 Candidatus Bipolaricaulis sp. | reverse complement strand
GCGGCGGGCGGCTGGACGAATGGCTCCGGTGGGGCGGCCTGGAGCTCGCCACCCCGCTCCAGCGTGGCGATCCCCTCTTCCCACGGTGCGAGGAACAGGGGTAGTGATCTCCAAGTCAACACCCCTTGCTCGTACCGCCCGATCCCTCGGCGCACAACAGTGCGGTGAACACCAAGGAAGCGCGCGAAGTAGGGGGGCAGCAACTCCTGCAGCTAAAAAGACCAGCTCTCGCGCCCCATGAACCCTTCAAGATCAGTACAGTCGACGCCGAAGTGCTCGCAGACATTGGGGATCCGTGCCGCGCTGTCCTTCTTGTGCTCAGTGCTCACTACGCACCCACCGTTCGCCCAGGCCCGAGCTATCACAAACGGATCTGCTACGAACCCTCCCTTGAGGATCTTCTTCTTCGCCACCATCTGTCGGAAGTGCGGGATGGCGAAGATGTCGTTGACAAGATCGATTTCATCGGGTGTCGGTTCTGTGAAGAGGTGTTGATTGCCCTGGCCCCAAGCCTTGAGGCGATCCTCCCTGTAGTGAGACTCGATCTCCTTGAGGACTTCACGGACCGAGACGATCTTGCCGCTCTTCACCAGTGCTTCGAAACTGCTCCAGAGGGTGGGGAAACGACCAGGGTAGTAGTGCTCGAAGAGGTCTATGAGTGGTCCCGAGTCGAAGACGTAGACAGGCATGGTTCAGAGACGCGCTTCGAACTCCCTGGCAGTATCCACTTTCATGCCAAGGAGATCAGCAAGACGATGGATGTCTATCGTGCTTCTGTAGTAGGCACCGAGAGCTGCATCTACGTACCGGCTGCTGAAGTAGGTTCGCTGTGTAGCGTAGTAGTCTCCGGTCCTGGATCTCCCTCTGAATCGGCGAGCTTCGCCGATCCACTCGCTTGAGAGTCGGTCGTAGTCACTCTGACTGACCATGCCGCGATCGAACAGCTTGCGGAGGATGACCTCACGACTGACGGAGTACATGTCAGCAAGGTGCGTCATCTCTCGCTCGTCAGTGACCATGCCTTCGATGCGGCGATCGAAGTCCTCGTCTGGCACAAGAAGAGCTGCCGCGAGGTCATTGCAGAACCGTTCCACCCTGCGATCAGCAGGTCTGAGCTGCTCTACATAGTCGTCACGAACCTTGTCGATCCCACCCGTGCGGAAGAGAAGATGAGAGAGTTCATGAAAGAGCGTGAATATCTGCCTGGACCACGCCAGCGAGTTGTTCACGTAGATAAGCGGGAACCGCACATCATAGAGGCAGAATCCAGAGATCTCATCCTGACGGAATGCCCCCTTGAACACGAAAACCCCAACCGACTCCAAAGCCTCTCTCCAGTGGGAGAAGGCCTCTTCCCGTGAGCGCCAACCGAGCTGAGACTGCAACGACACTTCGAGACAGTCTCTAAGGGCGCCGGCGGTCTCACTGGCGGTTGACTTGGGGGGGACACTCACTGCACTGACGATGTTTCTGGAAGTTTGGGGGCCGGCGGGGAACAGCTCGCCCAGCTCTATCTGAATTGCCTTCGCTCGGCGTACCAACTTGAGGACAGACGGGCGCAACTGCTTGATCTCGAACTCCGGCAGAGTGCGGAACGACTCGCGAAGCTCCACTTCAGCTGGCGGCTCAGGGAAGAAGAAGACAGCGACGGGTCTGCGGTAGATCGTGTGGGCAAGCTTCTCAAGCTGGACGTAAGTTGGCTGGGACCTCCCAGACTCCCAAGAAGCGATCACTGATGGATCACGTTTGAGGCTGTGGGCCACTTCTTCGATGGAGATGTTTAGTGTCTCCCTGGCCCACTTGAGAATAGCCGGATTCGCTCGCACCTTGGCCATCCCATCTCTCCTTAGCAGGGCAGACTTAGGTTGATTGTACCACATCGACCAGGAAACAGCGCCCTGCCGCCAGCGGTGACAACTCTTCCAGAGGCCGGCCGCGGCCTTTGTACAACATCGGGCAGCGTCTGTCCCTGGCCGACCTGAGTCCTTCGAGTAGGGTAGGATGCTATTCATCTGCGCAACCACGATCCGCTCGATCTACATCCCCGACGTTGGGGGGGTAGACGATGGCTTGGAGTCATCGATTTGCAGAACCCCCCATCCGTTGCCCGGCGATGTCGTCGGCGCGGACGTCCAGATGCTGGTAACGGCCGCGCATCCGGGTTCGCTTGCCCTGGACCTGGATCGCAGCCACGGGGCAGAAGTGGATGCAGGTAAGAGGCATCGTACGGGTGTCCGACGGACAGAGGCGTTGGGGGACGGCACCCTCCTAAGAGCGGCCCGAGCGTGGCGCCGGTGGGGGATCCCACGTTGTCGGGTCGAGACCATGTCGCTACCATCTGTGGGCAGATCCCTTCTGCGGAGAGGGTCTGGGGAGGGCAAGCGATGATCCGGGAACTCGAACAGCGTCGTTCGGAAGTAGAGGCCGTTTGTAGCCGGTTTGGCGTGCGCCGGCTGGATCTCTTCGGCTCGGGTGTTGCGCACCGTGCTCTGCCTGAGTCGAGCGACCTCGATTTCCTGGTCGAGTTCGCCCTGCCGATCGGGCCCGGGTACGCGGACCGGTACTTCGGCCTCAAAGAAGCTCTGGAAGTTCTATTCAGCAAGCCGGTGGACCTGGTTGTGGCCTCGGCGATCAGGAATCCCTACTTCCGGGAGGCCGTGGAAAGGACGAAAGCCCCCGTCTATGCGGGTTGAGGCCAAGAAGCACCTTCACGACATCAACCAAGCGGCTGATTTGCTCACCCGGTTCGTATCGGCGAGAAGCCTTACCGACTTCGAGAACGACGCCATGCTGCGGTCAGCCGTGGAACGGCAGTTCGAGATCATCGGGAAGGCCCTGGCTCGGTTGGCACGCTTGGACCCCGGGCTTGCGGAGCGAGTCACCGAGTGCAGGCGGATCATCGGGTTCCGGAACATCCTGATCCACGGCTACGCCGAGGTTGACCCCCGGATGGTGTGGGACATCATCGAGACGAAGCTGCCTCGGCTGCGGCTTGAGATCGGGGGATCCTGACCAGAGGCTGAACCGCCGGGACGGTCGTCTCGGAGGCGTCGACGGACGTTGCCGCTCAGCTGACTCCTCGCTGTCCGGCGATGTCGTCGGCGCGGACGTCCGGATGCTGGTAACGGCCGCGCATCCGGGTTCGCTTCCCCTGGACTTGGATCGCCGCCACAGGGCAGAAGTGGATGCAGGCGAAGCACTGCTCGCAATGCCCCAGCCACTGCGGGGTCCCGTCCACCAGTCTCACGTTCTCCACCGGACACACGTACGCACACGTGCCGCAGTGCACGCACGACGGGTCCACGGTGAACCGCCGGTCGCGGGTCCGCGCCGTCTCCACGAACTTCCGGCCGAGGAGGGCGAACACCGCCCGGCTCAGCAGGCGATCGACGGGACCTCCCTTCTCCAGGCGGCGCTCTCCGGCCTGCACGGCGGCCACGATCCGCTGCACCCGCCGCTCCATGCGCGCTTTCATCGCGCGGACGGACCTCTCCCCGCGCACGTTGTACTCGGCGACGTAGTTCGCGAACATTCGCACGGTGAACCCGGCGTGGAGTTCTCTTCCAGCTTTCTTGAACAGCTCCTCACCGTGCTCGACGGCGAGGCCGGGGAATCCGCCCATCGTGGCGACGAGGAACCCGTACTTCACCCCGGACAGGTCGAGACGGGGGATGAACTCCCGCACCAGGACGGGGAGGGTGTAGAAGTAGACCGGGCACACGATCCCCACCCGTTCCGTGGGCACGCGGATCCTTTTCTCCTCCCGCAGCGAGGCGATGGGGACGAAGTCTGTATCGCCTAGCCCCTTGGCGATTGCCCGCGCACAGGCGAGCGAGTTCCCGGTTCCGGTGAAGTAGTAGAGCGTCGTCCTCATGCTATCGGTCCACCACTTTCATTGTACTGCCGGCGACTCTCGCAGGTCCCCGAACCTCTTGGCTGGCTTTCTCGATTTCGGACCGCCGGCTTCGTCCATTGACGCAGACAAGGCACCTGACTACAGTACAGACGGACCACAGTCCAGCAGTAGGGGGGCCAATGAGAGGATTCGAGGTCCTGGCGCGTGCAACGGAGTGTCTGAGCGACTTGTCTGGGCTCCCAGTCCTGTTGCTTGACGCAGCAGGAGCCGCAAGAGTTGCCGTTGCACCGAAGCGGCTTGTTGATGAGGTTGCTGGCACTGCTGTGCCGCGACGGACTTGTTCAGAAGCGGTAGATGCGTGGCAAGTGCTGTTGAGGTGTGATGAGCGTGCAGGCCTGGCTCAGCAGGTTGCCGAGGCGTTCGAGAGAGCAGCCGGGGAGGGTTCCGGCACACACCAATCGCTTCCCCCAGTGTTCAAAGGTTCGCACAACCTGCACTTCTGTGTTGTCCCGATAACGAACCTTAGGCCAGCTGCCCACGGGCGAGTTACCAGACGGCTTGAGTACTGTCTGCTGGGAGGCCCGGTGAGACTGCTCGGCTTGGATGCGGATCTTGGAGAATCTCTCCCTGCGCTACCAAGGGCAGCGGATGTGGGGCTTCTTGGGAGTCTCCTCACGCTGCCTGTCTGGCCATCGGAGAGCGCATTCGCGCACGAAATGGACACTCTGCGCATGGTCTTGAACGGGGTAGAGAGAACATACATGCACGGTGTGCCCGCGCCGTCGAGCATCGTCGATACGGTGACGGAGCTCTACACCTCAGTGAGGAGCAGAGATCGTTTCAGAAACTGCCTTGAGACCTTCATCGAGGCAGTCGGACCGGCGGAGGCAGCTCTCGCGATCCACAAGCAACCTCTGTCCTCAACCGTGTTCGTTGCCGTCCTCGTACCCAATCATCCCGACATGCAGATGCGAGATCAATGGCTGTTCGTGCCCAGAGACGAGGACGTCGCTGGTTTCGTGCATGCAACCCATTTCACAGACCTCCCTGTCGGGGAGATGGGACACCTTGACTTCGGTTTCAGGGTGAAGTCGGCCCGATCCATTTCTCTCCCAGCCAGTGCCGCTGGACTGGTTCAAGAAGGCCGTCTCTGGCTCCTGAGCGGGTCGCGGTTAGGGCTGCTGCGAGGAGCGCTGCATGCGAGGAGGACCCGGCTGTTGGCGCGTATCAGTGCTCCGATTCTCGCCCCGGACACCACGGCCAACGCTCGCGTGTCGGCGGCGATCAGCCAGGGGAGTACTGCCCGAAGGCGGACGATGCTGGAGCGAGCTGTCCAGAAGGTTGATGTCTTCGAGGATACGTCCCCTGAGTCGTCGCTCGAGATCGTGAGGGATGTCCTTGAGGTCCAGCAGATTCGCTACTACGAGGTGCATCTCCAGAAGACCCCTGTGGAAGCTGTTTGTCGATGGTGTGTCGCCCCCGATGACGAAGTGGCACCGGCCCTGCCTCTTGACGTGCTTGAGAAGGTGATGCTGGGACAAGATGCGCATCGAGAGGGCGAAGACATCTACGAGCCGGTTGCTGTTGACGGCAAGACCTTCGGCTTCCTCCGCGTATCCGGCACCGGTTCGGGCGTGGCGAAAGACGCCTTGGTCCTCCTTCGGGAGTTCTCCACCAGGCTTGCCGAGGCGCTGCAGCAGAGGCGCGTCTTGAGGTGTGTGGAGACGACGATGAGTCTGGTCAGTCAGCTCACAGGATCTGATGCCTCGGATCGGTCCGTGTACGATCAGCTCGCGTCCGAGATCGCCCAGATCCTTGCTGAGGCGGCTTGCTCGCTCTGGATCTACGAGGGCACTCGCGAAGCGTTCACGTGTGTTGGGCGTGCTGGGGCTGATCTGGGACTCACGCGAATCGCTGCCGGAGACGCCGAGGCTCTAGTGCCGGCAGTCTACAGCTCTGATGGGCCTGTCCTGGTGGGTCTTGGAGAGGACAAGCCCCCCGTGCGAGCGCGCAAAGCGCTGCTGACAGATGGTTTCACCCAAGGGCTTGGTGTGGCAGCCAAGTCCGATGACATTGGCGTTGTTCTGTTGCTCTGGTCGAAGGCTCCCCGTGTGGGAAATCACTTCACCAAGGCGGACATAACGCTGCTCAACCTGGTGGCGTTCATCCTGTTGCAGGTTGCCGGACTGCACAAGCTGGCCAGCTACCAGGGGCAGATTCGGGATGAGACAGTCACCTTCCTGGGGCACGAGCTGAGGAGCCCGCTCGTCGGACTGAAGGGGGGCCTGGAGTTCATGAACCGCAGGCGCGAGTGGAAGAGCATCAGGAGCCATCTCGTCGATGATCTCGCGCATATGTGTGACATCGCGTTGTACCTTGTGGGGAACCTGATCCTGTACGGCGAGGTTGAGGGTACTGTCTGGTTGGCCCCGAGTGATGCGCGAGAGAGGACGCCCTGCAGGCTCTTCGAAGGGGTCGTCTTCCCGATCGTTCAGGCGCTTGAGTTCGCAGCGCGCAGCAAGGGTCTGGAGTTCCGCACGAGCTTCTCCCGGGGGGCCTTTCCGGAGTATGTTGCTCTCAGCGAGCGAGAGCGCAAGTACGTTGAGATCTGCCTGTTCAACCTGCTGTGGAACGCGGTGAAGTATGGGCAGAGCAAGCGAGGCAGGATCATCTTGGTGCGCGGCATTGCGGAGCGGGCGAACATCAGGGTATCAGTAGCGAACTACGGAATCGGGGTGCCTGAAGCAGAGGAAGAGAGCATCTTTGGTAAGTTCACGCGTGGCAGCAACGCAGCCGAGGGTTCTCCAGCCGGTGGCAGCGGCTTGGGCCTCTACATGGTTCGGAAGCTTGCTCGGCTCCTCGGTGGCGACGTCATCCTGGCTCTCCGGGACGATCCCACCACGTTTGAGCTGCTGCTGCCTGACAAGATGGCTGCCACGCCAGGCCGAGGGAGGAGCTGATGACAGGCGATCGCAGGAGACGGATTCTATGGGTAGACGATGAGTTGGACTCGATGATGGTGTTCACACGTCTAGACCTTGAGCTCGCTGGCTATGATCTCGACGCAGTGACATCGGTGGAGAAGCTAATTGAGCAGCTAGAGGCCTACTCTCAGAGTGCCGTGGAACCTGACCTGGTCCTGCTTGATGTCATGATGCCGATTACCCCGGCGGAGAGGGCTCAAGCAGAGGTGAAGTTGGGAACAAAGGTCCTGTCGTTTGCGAACTACAAGTCGGTTGGCCTTGGCTTGGCCGAGCTGGTCATCGTCAGCCTGCCCCGCGTGCCCATCGTGGCCTACACCAACCTGGGCGAGGAGACTGAGACGGGTTCGCTGACCTTGCGTGCCTTACGGGCTCTGCAGAACGTGAAGAGTGTGTTGCGGAAGCCCGTTCAGCTTGCCGTTCTCCAGAACACGATCGAGTCTGCCATCGAGGAGGCCGGATGAGCTGCGCAGGGCGGGCTGTGGTTCTTGGAGTGCTAGTTGCGTGCAGTGTCGTGTTGGGGGCCGGGGAGGAGGGCGATCTGACACCGGCGTCTGGTTTGGAGGGAGCTGTCCTTGTCTCGACCCCTACGTACCTCTCGCTGATGACAGTCGCAATCACCATCATCGGGGTGGCGATAGGGGTGTTCGGCTCCCTGACCCTCTTTGGAGCTCAGCGAACGCTGGAGACTGCGAGACGAGATGCCGACGATCTGAGCGAAGCCCGTAGCGGGGCAGCGAAGGAGATGGAGGCGTGGAAGGGCAAGATGGAACAGGCGACACGTGAGATCGAGGTCATCAGAAGGCAGATCGACAGGTACGCGCACTCTGTTCGACAGAGCGCAGGTGCCTTCCACCCTTCCGGCGAGTTCCTGAGCACGCGCACCCTGGCTCTCCTGGATGAGCCTGGCGGTGATGTGAAGACCGCGGAAGAGTGTCTGACCAGCCTGAGGTCGGTGGTTCAGGGTCTAGCGCAGGCCTTTCTCGCCAATGCGCAGTACGGAAAGCAGATTCAGAAGCTGTACACCGGTGACAAGAAAGGTGTGCTGACCTCTGTTGCGTACCTGTCCGAGATGCCGGCGACGCACTCCCTCGCTGTGCTGGAGGACAGGCTTGTGCTTGAGAGGGCCTCCGAACGCCCGGATGTGGACTTGGCGGTCTCCCTCGAGCTGGCAATCAGGGAGATGCGAAGAACTCTAGCCAATCCGGAGCCGTGAGCTGTAGGAGAGGATCCCCACAGGCGAACACGCCAAGTAGGTGCCCGCCAGAGTGCAAGAACCTGTTCCCGCGCTGAACGCGCTGGAACCAGGATAGCTCCTTCAGGCAGTCACCAACGCAGGGAGGTCCCTGACCGAATTGTACCCTTGGGATAGGACGCGAAGGAGGAAGCGTCGTTCGAGGGGATCACGTGACCTCGGTGTTCCAGCGGTCGGACAGGCGTTGCTGGAGCCCCCGGCCGTCGCAGGAGGACTGGCGCGAACGCCCGCACGGATCATCAACGTGAGCACGGACGCAGCCCACGCCCACGCGGCAAACGTCAGCTACGCTGCGAGCAAGCATGCCATCGAGTCGTACAGCCGCTCCGCCGCAGCGGAACTGGGCAGGTACGGGATCACCGTGAACATCGTCGCTCCGGGCCCGATTCAGACCGGCTACCTCGCCCCGAAGGAAGAGGCCTCCATCGCTGCGGGCACTCCCTTGGGACGCGTCGGGCGGCCGGACGATGTAGCTGACGTGATCGTGTTTCTGTGTTCAGATCAGGCTCGCTGGGTCACCGGCCAGCTCATCTACGTGGGCGGCGGGTGGAGGATGCACCAGTAGGGACTGGAGACCCCACTGGAGCGGCCTTCGGGGCCAATCCTCCCCGAAGGCCGTTGCCTCTACGTGCAGACGACTCTGGCGCTGATCTCGCCTGCTAGGACTTCTTCTCGCCGATGAACCGGTAGACCCACGCGCCGAGGGCACCACCCACGATCGGCGCCACCCAGAACAGCCACAACTGGTTGAGTGCCAAGCCGCCCGCGTACAGGGCCACGCCGGTGCTCCGGGCCGGGTTCACGGACGTGTTCGTCACGGGGATACTGATGAGGTGGATGAGCGTCAGGCACAACCCAATCGCAACGGGCGCGAACCCCTGGGGCGCCCGCTTGTCGGTGGCCCCGAGGATAACGACGAGGAACATCATCGTCATCACCACCTCGGTGATCAGGGCGGCGAGGAAGCTGTACCCGCCGGGCGAGTGATCTCCATAGCCATTGGTGGCGAATCCCGCCGACACGCTGAACCCGGGTTGGCCGCTAGCGATGAGGTACAGGACCCCGCCTGCGGCGAGCCCCCCCAGCACCTGGGCCACGATGTACGGCAGGAGGTCCTTCGCCGGAAACCGCCCGCCGGCCCACAGGCCGATCGACACGGCCGGGTTGAGGTGGCAACCGGAGATGTGCCCGATGGCGTAGGCCATCGTGAGAACCGTCAGACCGAACGCGAGCGAGACCCCGAGCAGTCCGATGCCCAGACCGGGGAAAGCGGCCGCCAGCACCGCGCTACCGCAGCCGCCGAGGACCAACCAAAACGTGCCGATGAACTCCGCCCCATACCGCTTCATCCTTCCTCCTGTATGCAACGAGAATGACCGCACGCATCATAGGCGTCCGCCCGTTTCTGTCAAATCGAGGCACTCCCACGAGAAGAAGAGAGGGCCGACGTGGAGTCGGCCCTGGGAAGAGCGAGTTTCTGTCGAGCCCTAGACCTTCGGAGGGGGCGCGATGTGGCCCTGCTTCTGGAGGATGTCCACCTCGGCCCGCGCCCGCTTGATCATCGTCTCCGCCTGCTTGGTGAGTTCGGCCTTGGACAGGACCCGCCGCGCCACGCCCTGCTCGATCGCCTTCAAGCCCACCGCCACCGCCTCGTTGACGAACACGTCGAGGTCCATCATCGAGGGGACGATGTAGTCGTCGCGGAGCCCCTTGTCCTCGGCGGTCTTGGCGATCGCCTCAGCGGCAGCGATGGCCATCTCGTCGGTGATCGTCTTCGCGAACACGTCGAGGGTCCCACGGAAGATGGCGGGGAACCCAATCGAGTTGTTGATCTGGTTCGGGAAGTCGGAGCGGCCGGTGCCGATGATCCGCACCCCCGCTTCCACCGCCTCCCACGGCCAGATCTCGGGGATCGGGTTGGCACAGGCGAGCACGATCGCGTCCTTGGCCATCCGCTTCAACCACTCGGGCTTGATCGTCCCCG
>JAGUVP010000283.1 GCA_020062805.1 Candidatus Bipolaricaulis sp. | reverse complement strand
GAAGGGCACCAATCAAGGTATTGAGGACCACCACCCCGCCGATCACCCCCGCGTCCACGAGCTTCCCCACCGCCGCGGCCAGGGCCGCTGCCCCCAGCAAGAGGTAGATGAGGGGATGATGGAGTTGGGCGGCCACCACCGCCCACGGAGTGGACTTGGCCTTCCCCTCCAAGGCGTTGCGGCCGTGGATTTCCAGCCGGCGAGAAATCTGAGCCGATTGCAGCCCCATCTCCCCAGAGGAAGCCTCCTTGAAGAGATCAGCCTCCTCCAAAGCGTGCCACGCGACCTGTACCCGGTGCTCCATGCTTACAGAGACCTCTTCATGGCCGGCTAGACTCCCGCGTCCGCGGGCACAGTCGCCGGAAGGCGCTTCCGGCCGGTGACGAGGTACCCCGTGAACGCAGTCATCCGCTCGCTGGGGCGCACGCCCTCCCTCTGCCGAACGAGGATTGGCCGTTCCATCAACTCCACCGTCTCGATCAGCACGAACCCCGTTTCTGCTAGCGTCCGCACGGATTCCTTGAGCTGCTCCGCAGTGGGAACGATGAGCGTCAGCGGCCTCCCGGGGGCGAGGGAAGCGTGAGCGGCGGGGATCGCCTCCCACGGTGAAGGGAGGTCGAGGAAAGCGGCGTCCACGTCGTTCACCGGGAACGGCTCGCCGGCGGTGAGGATCCCCGCTTCCACCCGGTCAGCGTACCCCGCCCGAGCGATGTTCGCGAGGGCGTTCTGAAGGAACTCCTCGCGCCGATCAAACGTGTGGACGCGCCCCGCAGGGCCCACGAGATGGGCGAGCAGGATCGTGAACGCGCCCGAACCTGTGCCCATTTCGAGCACCCGCGCTCCGGGACGCACGTCGAGGGTCAACACGATCCAGCCTGCATCCTTGGGGTACACGATCTGGGTGCGGCGCTTGACCTTGAACATCCGATCCCCAATCAAGGGCCGGAAGGCAAGAAACGGTCGCCCGCTGTGAGAGAAGACCGTTGACCCTTCCGGCTGCCCCACGACCCCGTCGTGGGCGATCGTTCCCCGGTGGCTGTGGAATTCCTTCCCCGGTTCGAGGCGGACGAGGAACGTCCGGCCCTTCTCCTCCTCCACAAGGAGGACATCGTCTCCGTAGTTCAGCGGCTGCGCCATGCGACGAGGCTACCCGGACCATCCCCCACGGTCCAACAGCATCGTCGTTCCGCTGCGACGCCCTCCCCAGTTCTTTCCTCTATACTCGGGGAGCGAGGAGACGACGAGATGTCCAACGTCACGTTCGCGTTCTTGCTTACACTCTTCGCGGGCCTGTCCACGGGAGTGGGGAGCGTCGTCGCGTTCTTCGTCCGGCGGACGAACTATCGCTTCCTGTCCATTTCCACAGGGTTCTCGGCCGGGGTGATGCTCTACGTGTCGTTCGTGGAGATCCTGGCCAAGGGCGGGGATGCCCTCGCCTCCGCCTACGGCCCAAGTACCGGGCAGTGGATCAATGTGGCGTCGTTCTTCGGCGGCATCGCCCTTATCGCGCTGGTGGATGTGCTGGTTCCCAGCCCCCAGAATCCCCACCACCTTCCGTCCGTTGAATCCACAGCAGGACTGAGAATCCATGCTCAGACCGCCTCAGCCCGGCCTGGCGCGAACGGAGGGACCCACACCCGGCTGATGCGGATGGGTCTGTTCACCGCCTTCGCGATTGCGTTGCACAACTTCCCCGAGGGACTGGCCACGTTTCTGGCCGCCCTGCACGATCCCACGCTGGGGATCGCGATCGCCCTCGCCCTCGCCCTCCACAACATCCCGGAGGGGATCAGCGTCGCCGTGCCCATCTACTACGCCACAGGGAGCCGTGGGAAAGCTTTCCTGTACTCGTTCCTGAGCGGGCTAGCCGAACCCATCGGCGCCGGGATCGCATTCCTTGGCCTCCACCTCGCCTACGGGGGAAGCAGCGGCAGTCTCCCCACAGAGGTGATGGGCATCCTGTTCGCCGGCGTGGCCGGGATCATGGTGTACATCAGCCTCGATGAGCTTCTGCCCACGAGCCGCGCCTACGGCAAGGGACATGACAGCCTGCTCGGGCTCCTCGGGGGGATGGCGGTGATGGCCCTGAGTCTGCTCTTGCTGTAGGCTGTAGGCGGATCCGGCGTGCGCCGCTCAGCGCCCCGCCGTGGCGTTCAGGCAGGACTTCTGCTCCACAAGCTCTTCGTAGATCTCGATCAGACGATCTACCGATGCTTGGGCCGTGAAATCCCGCGCCCTGTCCTGGGCTGACCTGGCCATGGCATCCCTGCGCTCGCTGTCGCTGAGGAGATCGTTGCAGCACGCCGCAAAGACGCGCTCGTCCTCGGGCACCAACAGGCCGTCCATCCCGGACCGCAGGATATCTCGTACCCCCGCCGCATCCACCGCCACCGGCGGCGCCCCGGCCATCATCGCCTCGAGGATCACCAATCCCTGACTCTCCGTCTTGGAACCGAACACGAACAGGTCCGCCTGGCGGTTGAGGTCGATCACCCTCTCCCGTAGAAGGTATCCACAGAACGTCGTCCTATGTTGTATCCCAAGCTCTCCAGCTTGCTTCTGCAGATCACCCATGCCCGGCCCATCACCTACGATCACCAACCGAACATCCTCGCGTTGCTCGCACAGAATGCGAAACGCGCGCAGAAGGAACCCCACGTTCTTCTCCTCGACCAGCCGCCCCACGAACAGCAGCAGGTGGGGCTCCTCAATCCCCAGCTCCGACCGAGGACTCGAGAGAGGCGGCCGATCGAAATCCGCGGCATCGAGCCCGAAGGGCAGTACCCGAACAGGAACGGCAACTCCATAGCTCTCCACTTCCTCGCGGGCGTACTCCGACGGGGCGACCACGAGATCACACCGTCTCAGGAAGAGCCGCAGCCATCCATCGAGAACCGCCCGGGGGAGGCCCGTAGCGATCGCTCTCCGGTACTCCTGAAGGAGGACGTGGTAGGTATGGACGTGAGGGATCCCCTGGGCGAGCGCGACGCGGGCCCCCAGGAGGCCCACCGTGTAGGACGTGTGGCTGTGGATGATGTCCAGATCACGCGCTGCGCGGCGGGCGGGACCGCTCAGCGAGTACCCGAGCCGCCAGTTGCGGCTCTTGGAGATTCCCACCGATGGAAGGCGATACAGTCCCGGGCCGTCATCACGGTGTCCAGGGTATGCCGGGGCAAACGTCACCACCTCATGACCGCGCTCCCCGAGGATGCGCTCCATGAAACCAATCACCACTTCGATCCCGCCGATATCGGGGGGATACACATCCGTGAACAGCCCGATCTTCATCGGAGATCAGAGTATACAGGTTCCATCAGCACACGCTGTAGGTGTCATCCCAACAGGGATCCTGACGGGCTTAGCTCCCCGTCGCGCGCCCCCCTGCGAAGGCCCGCGCCACGAGGAACCACGGATGGCACGACCCGGAGGGGCCCGATAGACGTCCCGCGATCGTCACGCCAGGGGGAGCGGGGAGGAGATCCCCACCGCTGGGCTCGAGGCGTTCGGATAGAGCAGGCTCTGCATTCCTGTCCCCCGAGCCGGCGAACGAGGCGCCGCCGGCGTGAAACGCGCGCCATTCCCCCGGTGTACACTTCGGCGGAGGTGTCGAACATGCGTACAATCGCCGCAGCGACCTTGTTGGTAGGGTTGACCCTCGTGGGCCTCGGGCAGACCCAGGTCCAGGTGACGACCGGGACGTTCGTCTTCGAGATGGGACAGAAACTGGCGCTCGAACTCGCGGGCGATGACCCGTGCCCCTGTACGTGCGAGACGATCACCGTGGCCGGCTTCCTCATCCTCGATGCCCATGGGTTCGTGATCTACGACGAGACGAGCCCGTACCCAATACCCTCCGACCAGTGGATGGGCCTGTGGAACCTCGTGGCCGCGGATGGCATGCCGGTCGCGGCCGGGGAGTACACCGCCCTCGTTGTGACCTCCCTCGGCGACTTCCGAGCCGAGCTTCAGGTGACCGACCCCGGTCAGGCACCCCGCATCGGAAAGGCCAAGGCTAAGGCCACCGTGTGCGGAATCGGCCTGACGGTCTACCGCCTGCTGAACGAAAGCGACGCGGATGCGTCGATCTCCCTGCGCGAGGGGGAACACCTTCTGATCGCCCTGGAGGGGAACCCGACCACGGGGTTTGGGTGGGAGGTCAAGGAGCAGCCGGACTTCCTCACGCGGATCGAGGGACCGGCCTACCGTTCTGGTTCAGATCTCCCCGGTGCCGGAGGGACGTTCTACTTCCGGTACGAGATCACCGCGACCGGCGTGGGAACGCTCTCGTTCGCGTACCGCCGCCCGTGGGAGGTTGTGCCGCCCGAACGTAGCTTCACCCTCCAGTTGATCATCCCGTAGCGAGCGACCGTCGTTCCGCTCTTCGGGTTGTCTGGGTGAGGACATTGAACCATACTGCGCCATGACGCGCATCACCCGGCTGGTGACTGTAGGGTTCTTCGTTCTCGTCTCCGGGTCTGCTGCAGCCGGGCCGTTCGAGGAGGTTCTGAGGCTCATCCCCGTCCAGTTCCAGAGCCCGGTCATCAGCTTCACAAACTGGGTTCGGATCCGCGCCGATGAGGGTCTGGAAGGCCTCACAAGCCAGAGCCCCCTTGAGGAGCGTCAGGCACTCCTCCGGTCCACCACCACCCGTCAGGCTGCCCCGTCGGCGTTCGGGGTGTCCCGGTTCCCGCTGCCCGCCGAGGTCTGGGGATGGGACACCGCGGATCACGTCTGGGAGGCCAACTTGACCCTCGACAACCTCTCCCCGCTGTGGGTAATCCACCTCGCGGAGGGGGTGGATCTCGATGCCCTTGCAGCGCGGTTCCGCGACCGCGGGTTCAGCGAGGAGACCTTGTTCGGGGCGGTCGTGTTCCGCCACCCCCTCGACCTAACGGCCGACTGGCTGCGGGTCACCGAACTCGCGATCCTCAACACGGCGATCCTGTTTGAGGAAAGGCTTCTCGTGATGTGCTCGACTCCAGCCGGAGTGGCCGCGGTCCTCGCGGCCCGGGCAGGCGAAGTGAGCACGTGGGCCGACGTTCCGTGGGCCGTCTCGCTGGCTCAGCTCCTCGAACGCGCGTCGGGCGCCGTGGTTCTCCTTGGCCCGAGCGTCTGCCTGGGCTTCTCGGGGAGCGCCGTTCTGAGCACCCTTCTCTCATCCCCGTCGGGCACGGCAGCCCGCCACATGGGGGCGCTGCTGGAGGAAGGCCCTCCGCTCCAACCCTACGTGGGACTGGCCGCTGGCTACGAGACCCAAGACGGAGAACCCGTAGGGTTGTTTGTCCTCCACTACCTCACGAAGGAGACGGCGGTTGCCGACCTCCCCGCGCGCACGGCGCTCGCCGAGGAGGGCGTGTCTGTGGTCACACGCGCCCCATACCGGGAGGACGTGTTCACTGTGCGCGAGGCGACTGTGGAGGGAACCAGCGTAGTGCTGCGCGTGGAGCCGACCAACGGCCAGCCGTCGCGCCTCCTGCATATGGTGTTCGGGCGCGACCTGATCTTCGCCATCTGCCCGTAGGACATCGGCATGAAGGTTCAGCTGCTCGCGATCATGCCGGAGCCCGAGGCCCTGATCGCCCGCTGCGCGCGGGTGAGCCACCGCAGCGAGGGCACGGGACCGGAGAGCGACCGCAAGCTCATCCACCGCCTGATCGAGCTCGGGCACGACTCAGTTCTTGAGCACGCTGTGGCCACGTTCGAGATCACCGGGATCTCCCGAGCGTGCGCGAACCAGCTCACCCGGCATCGGCTGGCGAACTTCGTCCAGGAGTCCCAGCGCTACGTGGACGTGCGGGACCGTACCCTCGTCCGGCCGCCCTCGTTCTCCGAGGACGACTGGAAAAAGGCCAGCCGGCTCTGCGCCGACGCCATTACCCTCTACGAGCACCTCGTCGCCCGCGGGGTCCCGAAAGAGGACGCCCGGTTCGTCGTGCCGATCGGAGCCGAGACGCAGCTCGTCCTCACTGCAAACTTCCGCGAGCTCCGGCACATCCTCCGCCTCCGCCTAACCCGGAGCGCGCAGTGGGAGATCCGCGAGCTGGCGCGACAGATGCTCAGAATCCTCCTTGAACACGCCCCGAGCGTGTTCGGGGACCTGGGAGGGACCCCATGAAGGGAGCACCTCTGTCCGACCGCGAGATCATGATGCTGTGCGCAGGCCCGCGCCCGATGCTTTCTCCGTTTATCCCACGCCAAGAGGGCAAGCCCTCCTACGGCCTGTCCTCGTTTGGGTACGACATCCGCCTGGGGTCGCAGTTCCTCGTTCCTGATATGGGTTCGGAGTTCACCCTCGATCCGAAGGGGACACCGCGTGGCGCATTCTGCGCGGTGATCCGTGAGACACAGTTCGAGCTGCTCGCGGGCGCGTTCGTCCTCGGAGAGAGCATCGAGCACTTCGCCCTGCCCGCCGACGTGTTGGGTCTGTGCTTCGGAAAGTCGAGCTACGCCCGGTGCGGGCTCATCGTGAACTTATGCCCGCTCGAACCGGACTGGCGGGGCAGGCTCACCATCGCCCTCATCAACACGTCCCCGCTCCCGATCCGGCTCCACGTCGGACAGGGGATCGCCCAGGTCGTGTTCTTCCGCGGGGAGCGACCGACACGCACCTACAGCGAGAAGGAGTCCGGTGGGGCCTACCAGGATCAGACCGGGGTGACCTTGCCGCAGTGAGGGAGGCAGGATGAAGACGGTTGTCGTGTACTACAGCCGGTTCGGGACCACGCGCACCATCGCCACGGCCCTCGCCGAGGAGCTGGGGGCCGAGGTTCGGAAGATCCAGGCCGTGCGCGAGTGCGGGTTCATGGGGATGGGCTTTCGGTCGGCCTTCGGGATCCGGATGCCGATCCAGCCCATGAACCTCGACTTCACGGGCGTAGACCGGATCGTCCTCTGCGCGCCGATCTGGGCAGGGAAGCCGGCCAACCCAGCGCGAACGTTCCTCCAGGAGGCGAAGATCGAGGGGAAAGTGCTCGCCGTCGTGTTCAGCTCCGGTGGCGGAGAGACGAGCCCGGCCTTGGAAGCGATCCGCAAGCTCGTGGCAGAGAAGCGAGTCGATCTCACGTTCTTGGGCGCGATCGTGACGCGGAAAAAGGACGAAGCGCAGCTGCGCGCCGAGGCCAAGGAACCGGTCCGCAAGCTGAAGAGCCAACAAGGGGAGTGAGACCTCGGAGCCGTAGACCTGCGGCACGTGGACTCGCTATCCGCGATCTGCAATCCGTGAAGGCAACATCCCCATAGATCGGCGTTGGGGATCCTCCCTGTCGCGGGGTGCTGCCGCCGCACGTGCTTCCCTGAACATGTCCTTCTGAGGCTGCTCTCTCTCGCTGGTACCGCGTCCTCGGGAAGGTAGGGCAGATCTCCTTACCGCAAGGGTACCCGCTTGACAGACCCAGTTCGGCCGCATAGCATGCAAGTGGTCAGACCAATGGCGGCCAAACCGAAGACACTGCAGAGCAGACGGTCACGCCTGGTTTTCGACTACCTGATCGAGGCCCTGCAAACGGGGGTCTTCTTGGAGGGCGACCGTCTACCCGGTGAGCGCGAGCTGTCGGATCACCTCGATGTAGGGCGTTCTTCAGTTCGGGAGGCCCTCAGTGCGCTGTCGGCTCTGGGTATCCTCAACCGCCGCGTGGGAGACGGCACCTACGTCCAATCCCGCGATGTCTGGCTCCTCATCCGCGCTTCTGGGATCACGCACGATGGGGCCAGTCTTCGCGCTGTGTTCGAGCTCCAGCGGATCCTGGAAGTAGGCGTGGCTGAACTGGCCACACAGCTGATCACACCGGAAGGGCTGGACCGGGCCGAGGCCGCGATCGCTGAGATGACGGACGCAGCTCGCCGGGATGACATCGAGAGGTATTTCGAGGCGGACCGTCGATTCCATCTGGCCCTGGCCCAGGCAACGGACAACACGCTGTTGGAACAGGCAGTCTGCCAACTGATGGATCAGATGAACAGGCCGCTGTGGCGCGCCGTGAAGAGCTACTTCATCCGTTTTCGGACGGAGTATCTGGAACGCTCGCTCGAAGGCCATGAACGCCTGCTCTCAGCTCTGAAATCCCAGGACCACGCCCTGGCCCGCGCCGTGATGGAGGCGCACTTCGATCGCATCGCAGGGGAGATCTTCGGTGCCGACTGAAGTTCGCCCCTCTTCGAGGGCGAGGCGGTTCCTCTCATCGCGGCTGCTCTGGTCGGAGAGCCTGGGTTCGGCTGCGCGCGAAGCCCACCGGTTGGGGTATCAGGGACTGGAGATCTGGAGCGAGCACGCTTGGCGCGACGGCCCCATCTCCAAGCTGCGGCGTGAGCTGGAACGCGTGCCTCTCCAATACGCGCTCCACGGCCCGTTCATGGACCTCAACCTCTGTTCCCGCAACCCCCGAATCGCCAAGCTATCTCTTGAGGAGTGCGTCCGAGCACTATCCCTGGCCCGCGCAGTCGGAGCTTCCGTGATGGTCGTTCACCCGGGTCGGCTGTCGTCCGGGAAGGACGATCCGGAAGAGTACTGGCCCGATCTGATCGAGGCGCTGGCGAAACTGGGCCGCCACGCAGCGAACTATGAACTGGTCCTGGCCGTGGAGAACATGGAGCCCCGGCCGCGAGAGCTGGTCACCACACCCAAGGACGCCCAACGGCTTCTCGGTTCTGTCGGAAGCAAGTCCGTTCAGATGTGCTTGGATCTGGCACACGCTCGGCTGAAAGGTGCCAACACGGTGAGCGCCTTTATCCGCCTCTGCGGTCCCATGATCTGTCACATACACGTGAGCAACGTCACAGAAGGACGTGCTCACCTCCCGCTGAATCGGGGCAAGTCCCCAGTCACTCCGCGTGTGCTGCGGTTCTTGCGCCGGGAGTTCTCCGGGGTAGTCACAGTGGAGGGTGCAACTCCGCCTGGAGCACGTACAGCAGAGATCGGACTGGCGGCGCTTGCAGAACTCCTTGATGGCACGAGGGGGTGAGAACGAGCCGAGGATATGGCGCGATCAGTGTATACAAAGGGTGTTTTGATCAGACAACCGAGCATCTGAAGAGGAGGAGAAGATGACCAAGAGGCTTGCAATGCTGATGGTGGGCGGGCTCATGCTCCTGGTTGGATTCGGGCTGATGGCGAGAGACACCGTCCTCTTGTACACGTCAGTGCCGATCGAGATCGTCACTAGACTACAGAAGGCTTTCGAGACTGCATATCCAGACATCAAGCTTGACATCTACCGAGCTGGCACCGGTGTAATTGCGGCCAAGATCGCAACCGAAAAGGAGGCTGGGAGAATCCTGGCCGACCTGGTGTGGGTGGCCGACTACACCTACCTCGAGGACCTCAAGAAACAGGATCTTCTCTACAAGTACCTTCCGCCGGAAGCGGCGAGTGTGCCAGCAGCTCTGGTGGACCCTGACGGGTACTACGCAGGGGGGCGGGTGTTCACGATGGTGATCGCCTACAACACCAACCTCGTGACCGATCCCCCACAGCGGTGGACGGATCTCCTTGACCCGAAGTGGAAGGGAGAGCTGGTCACGGGAAACCCGGAGTATTCGGGCTCGAATGTAGTGGCTGCCGCCGTACTCGGGATGGAGTACGGCCTCTCGTACTTCCACGGGCTGCGCGAGAACGAGATGGCGGTCGTGCGAGGCAACAGCGAGGCTGCAGCCGCGGTCATCGCGGGTGAGTACATGGTGGGGCTCACCCTTGACAACGTCGTACGCGAACAGCAAGCGCTCGGACTTCCGATCGGAATGGTGTATCCGGAGGACGGTCCCATCTTCCTGCTGAGCCCCGTGGGGATCATGTCCACGAGTCGGAGCCTGGAAGCAGCGAAGACGTTTGCCGGCTACGTCCTGTCTGTCGAGGGGCAGCAGGCCTTGGTCGAACTCGGGATGTACCTGCCGGTTCGGCTGGACGTTCCAGGGCCAGTGGGGGCACCCACCCTCACGGATCTCATGGCTTCGGTAATGCCGTACACAGTCCGCGAGATCGAGATCAACAAGGACTTCTTCAGCCGTGAGTACCTGAGGATACTCGTCGAGTAGCACTGAGTCGGGGAGAGCGGGGCCGCTAGGGCCCCGCTCTCTTCTACATCAGGCGCGCTGGTCGAAATGGGAGGACTTGGCATGCAGAGACCAACACCTGGGAGCACCCTACGAACGGGCGGTTTCTGGCGACCCAATCTGACGGCGCGAGCATGTGGCGCGATAGCCATTGCAGTGCTGCTCCTTGCCGTCGCCCTTCCGCTGGTGGCGTTGTTCTACCGAAGCCTGATCCGCGATGGCGCGCTGTCTCTCGGCAACTACATCGACGTTTTCTCGGCAACGCGCAACTACCAACCCATCTGGGACACTCTGGTTCTTGGGTTCTGGAGCATGATTGTCGCGGCAGCGTTGGGTGTCCCCCTGGCGTGGCTGGTCGCCCGAACTGATCTCCCAGGACGCCGATTTCTGGAAATCGTCTGCCTGCTCCCCTACATGCTGCCGCCGCTTATCGGCGCGATGGCGTGGACACAACTGCTCGCCCCAAGAGCGGGGTACATCAACCAACTGTGGATGTCGCTCATGGGGACACGAACACCTCTCTTCAACATCTACAGCTTCGGCGGGATGGTGATGGTCATGGGGTTCTACACCTTCCCGTTTGTCTTCCTCGCTGTTCGTGGAGCTCTGGAGCGGATGAACCCCTCTCTGGAGGAGGCAGCTCGTATCTGCGGGGCGCGATCTGCCCGTGTTGCCCGAGATATCACAGTTCCATTGGTTATCCCCAGCATCGCCGCGGGGATGATGTTGGCCTTCCTCTACACAGCCTCCAACTTCGGCGTCCCCGCTCTTCTCGGAATGCGCGCTCGCATCTACGTCCTGACAACGCGCATCTACGCCTATGTCCTCCAAGGCGACATGGCGGGCATCCAGCTGGCTACGTCCCTATCTGTGGTGCTCTTGGCTCTGGCGGGATTGCTCATCCTCGGCAACCGGTGGATCCTCCGGCGGCAGCACGGTGCCGCCATCATCTCCGGCAAGAGCGTCCGACCGACCCGTGTAGAGCTGGGCCGCTTCCGCTATCCCCTTGCCGCTGTGGTGCACCTGTTCATGGCGTTGACCACGATGTCCCCGATTGTGGCGCTCTTCATCACTTCGTTCCTCAAGGCTTGGGGGCTCCCGTTACAGGCGAGCAACCTTACCCTCCGCAACTACCAGTACATTCTATTCGAGTTTCCTCTGACTAGAACAGCTATCCTCAACAGCCTGATCCTGGCGGTCGCTTCCGCCACTGCAGCTGTCCTTCTGGGAGCAGCGCTCGCCTACATCGTGGTCAAGGCCAAAGTGCGAGGGAGACAAGCAGTCGATGCACTGGTCACTTTCCCCAACGCCATCCCAGGAACGGTTCTCGCTCTTGCCATGATCCTCGCTTGGTCGGGCCGCTACGGTGTTAACCTGTACAACACCTTTGGCATCCTGATCGTCGCGTACCTAGCCCACTATACGTTCTACGCGTATCGAAACATCGCCGCATCACTTGTTCAAGTGCATCCTTCTATGGAAGAGGCTGCCCGCATCTCCGGAGCCGGGCTGTTCCGAACGCTCCGGGATGTCGTGTTCCCGCTGATTCGCCCGGGCTTGACCGCGGGTTGGCTGCTGGTATTCGCTCCGACGTTGCGGGAGCTGACGATGTCCATCTTGCTCTACGGTCCCTACACGCCGACGATCGGCGTTGCGCTGTTCGACCTCCAGGATGCGGGCTACTTCCATATCGCCTCTGCGTTGGCAGCGGTGTTGGTCGTGGTCATCCTGGTAACGAACATGGTCATGAGGAAGATCGTAGGGGCGCGTACTACTGCTGCCTGAGGAGGGAGCCATGGCAAGCATATCGTTGCGTCACGTGTCCAAGTTGTTCGGCAGCGTTCGCGCAGTGGACGATGCGCTGTTGGACATCGCCGATGGCGAGATCATCTGTTTCCTCGGCCCTTCGGGCTGCGGCAAGACCACTACCTTGAGGATGATCGCCGGGTTCGATCGGCCGACCTCTGGTGAGATCCTGATCGGCGACAAGGTGGTCTCTTCGGCGAAAGACAACGTTCCCCCAGAGCGCCGCAACTTGGGCATGGTGTTCCAGAACTACGCTGTATGGCCTCACATGAACGTGTTCGCCAACGTTGCCTACCCCCTCAAGTTGCGCCGGGTCCCGAAGCGAGATCTACGTCAGAAAGTCCAGCATACCATCTCGTTGGTGGGCCTCGAAGGACTTGAGAAGCGCTATCCGGAACAGCTGTCGGGGGGAGAACAACAGCGTGTGGCGCTTGCCCGATCACTCGTCATGGAGCCCGTTGCCCTACTGCTGGACGAGCCCCTCTCCAACCTGGACGCCAAGCTCCGCGAGAAGATGCGGTTCGAGTTGATGGATCTGCACCGTCAGATTGGGGTAACCATGGTCTACGTGACGCACGATCAGGCTGAGGCCATGGTGCTGTCTGACCGCGTGGTTGTCATGAATCGTGGGCGCGTGGTGCAGGTTGACTCTCCCACGGCGATCTACGGAGAGCCTAGAGATCCATTCGTTGCAGACTTCATCGGGTTGGCGAACTTCGTCCCCGTCGTGCTTCAAGATGAGTCCGCCGGACAAGGCGTGGCCGAGTCAACCGGCCCAGCACGGACGCGCTATCGCTGTCGGGTCCGACCTCATGCAGGCCGGGTCCTCCCAACCAAGGGAACGCTCTTTGTGAGGCCGGAGGACGTGACGATCCTTCCTCCGGAAGAGGGTGAGGTGAAAGGAACCATCACACGAGCGACGTTCCTCGGCACGCGCCTCGACGTGCGTGTGGACGTAGACGGGGTCGAATGGCGCGCTGACGCTTCAACCGACAGCGACCTACACGAGGGGAAACAGGTTGGTCTCAGTATTCGGCGGGCGATCTTCTTCGATTCCTAAGGAGTGATCTATGGAGGCAAAGACATCACACAGACCTCGAGCCATAGCCCTGATCGACGGAGAGCACTACTTGCCAGTGGTCAGCTGGGCTCTGGACTCACTCGCACAGGACTACACCATCGTAGGGGCCGTGTTCCTTGGAGGTACGGAGAAGGTCGGCTCCGAAAGTGACCTTCAGGCCCTCCCGGTACCCGTTGTTCATGAGAGAGACCTCCTCAGCTCCTTGCACAGAGCGCTGGAGGCCTTCGCCCCTGAGGTCGCGGTGGATCTGTCGGATGAGCCCGTGGTCGGCTACTATGAGCGATTCGCCATGGCGAGCCACCTTCTGGCCATGGGCGTCAGGTACGTAGGCAAGGACTTCGCGTTCACTCCCCCAAAACTGCAGGGCACTTCGCTCCCCTCGCTCAGCGTCGTAGGAACCGGAAAGCGCACGGGCAAGACGGCCATCGCCGCACATGCCGCACGCGTGCTGAAAGATAGGTGGCGCGTGGGGATCGTAACCATGGGTCGAGGCGGCCCTGCAGAACCAGAGATCCTGCGTGGCCAGGATCTTCAGATGGACGTAGGTGAGCTCATCCAGTATGCGGACAAGGGCTTCCACGCTGCTTCAGGGTGCTTTGGACACGCCTACATGACGCGGGTTCTGGTCATCGGTTGCCGCCGATGTGGCGGTGGAATGGCTGGAGGAGAGCCGTTTCTCAGCAACGTGCTTGAAGGGGCGCGGATCGCGGAGCAAGCCGACCTCGACATCGCCATCTTCGATGGCAGTGGCGCGACCTCGCCGCCGGTCCGTGTGAACCGGCAGGTTCTGATTGTCGGAGCACACCAACCACTTGAGTACGTGCGAGGCTTTTTCGGTCCCTACAGGATCCTGCGAAGCCACGCTGTCGTGATCACAGGATGCGAACAGCCGCTGGCCGATGAAGCCAAGGTGGACGCGATGGAGTCAGAGATCCGAGCGATCAACCCGCGCATCCCGGTGTTCCGCACGGTATTCAGGCCGCGTCCCGAGAGGGCCGTTGAGGGAGCGCGCGTGTTCCTTGCTGTGACCGCACCTTCCGCGATTCTGCCCAATCTCGTCGGGTATCTGGAGGAACACCAGCGGTGTCGGGTCGTTGGAACATCAGCGCACCTGTCGAATAGGGAGAAACTACGCCGCGATCTAGCCCAGGCACCGGAGTTCGATATCCTGCTCACCGAGCTGAAAGCAGCAGGAGTGGACGTTGGAGCACGCACCGCGATGGGTCAAGGCCGACAGGTTGTCTTCGTGGACAATGAACCCGTCGCCGCCAACATCGCTGATCTTGACCGGTGTTTGGTGAGACTCGGGGAAGAGGCCGTTCAGGAGAAGCGAGGGTCCCGTGCTTGAACCGTCTGCGGAGTTGATGGCCGAGGCCGTCGAGCGAAGGTTCCACGAGGGTGAAACGGAGTACTGGCTGCCTCCCTTGGTGCTCGTGGATCCCCGTGGACCTGTAGGGCGTATCAGATCAGGCGATGCAGTTATCTTCTGCTGCCGGCGTGGCGAGCGGGAGATCCAACTGACCCAAGCGCTCACCAGCCGGAGCTTCCGAGAATTTCCACGGCAGCTGCTCGATCCTCTCTTCTTCGTGCCGCTGACCCTCTACCACCCGGCTCTGCGCCACCTGCGGCCGGCCTTCGCGCCGCAGGACATACCCAACACGCTGGGAGAGGTGATCAGCCGTCACGGGTTCACCCAGCTCCGGGTAGGAGAAGAGGAGAAGTACGCGCACGTGACGTATTTCCTGAGCGGAGGCCGTGCAGAGCCTTTCCCGAAAGAGGTTGACCGCCGAGTTCCGTCGTTTCTGAAAGATCCGCTGCGGTCCCTTCCCATGTTGACGGAAGCACTGGCCACCGAGATCGCCTCTGGGAAGCCGCAGTTTGCCGCTGTCAACGTCGCATCAGGGGACATTCTGGGCCACGCCGCCTCCCTGGAGCCGAAGATCGAGTGTGCAGAGGCGGTTGACCGCACCCTTGCCCAGATCCTCGACACAGTGGAGCGAACTGGCTATTGGACAGTCATAACAGCAGACCACGGCCTGCTTGAGGATGCGGGTGCTTCAGGCGGCCCACCCAACAGCAGCCACACCACCAATCCTGTTCCGTTCCTGGTTATTGGCCCAGGCGGAGAGAGACCTCCGGTTGCCCAGGAAGGTGCACTGGCGGATGTGGCCCCCACCATCCTAGACTTGTTCCGAGTCGAGAAGCCGGCTGACATGACAGGGCGGTCGCTCTTGCGCAGCGCGAATGGCAGGGCAGACCGTGTTCTGTTGGTGATCCTCGACGGCTGGGGGCTGCCCAGCGGCGCAAACGTGAACCCGATTGCCCTCGCCAAGACTCCGTTGTGGGACGAGCTCTCCTCAGGGCCACGGGGAGCGCTTGAAGCATCAGGGGAGGCGGTGGGGCTGATCCCCGGGCGGAAAGGGAACTCAGAAGCGGGGCACCTGAACATTGGCGCGGGGCGCGTTGTCGCTCAAGATGAGGTGCGCATCGAGGACGCCATGAGGAAGGGGGTCTTCACTGAAGCACCCCCGTTCCTGCAGGCAGTCGATGAGACCCGTCGCCGGACCGGTGCGTTGCACCTCATCGGCCTCTTATCCGAGAGCAGCTCACACGGCTCAGTGGAGTACGTCCTTCAACTGCTGAAGCTTGCGCATCGTGAGAACGTTCCGGCGTACGTTCACCTGATCACCGACGGGCGCAGCACGGTTCCCGGCACAGCACCGGATCTTCTGCGACGCGTGGGGCAGGAAATGGCCCGCACGGGTTCGGGCCAGGTGGTGACGCTTATTGGTCGTGGATTCGCTCTCGACCGCGGCGGGGACTACGCGGGCAAGACTCAGGTCGCCTACAAGGCGTTGGTGGAGGGGGACGGCAGGCAGGTGCTGACCCGCCCTTAGGGACGGGTCAGCAGTTGAGACCGGCGGGGCACGTGGGTTCCCGCTCCCAGCACAACGACGAGGTCCGGGACTCGACCACCTGACCCCGTACCACAAGACCAAACCTCGCGGGTCTGCAATGCTGTGCGCCGATGATCCGATTCCGAAGCTGGCGTGGGGTAAAGCGTCATCTTCCACGTGTTGTCCTAGCATCGGCCGGCTTCTCGTCCTGGTGGCTACGCTCAGCAGGATAGTGTTCTGAGCATCCCCCCTACTCCTGCCCCGCCAATGGGGCATGCGTGCTCATACAAGGGCAACCGGGTCGGTAAAGCCGTACCGATCCTGAAAGCAGACCTCATGTGGGTGGGAGAAAGCGCTACGGGGTATGCTCTCGCACGCGCCAGGGTTCAGGTAACCCAGGGAGGGGGGGAAGTTGGCGGGTTTCGTGTTCGCGTGTCTTGCCGAGGATGCTCCTGCCGAACGGCGGGCGCTTCTCCTCGCCCGGAGCATCCGCGCATTCGCGGGGAGGTTCGCAGAGAGCCCGATCTGGATCATGGTTCCATGTGCGACGCCCCTGCCGAAGGACGTCCAGAACGGGCTGAAGGCCACCGGGGCTGAGGTCGTTCCGTTCGACGCCAGCCCAGCTGTGGCCGCGTTCCTGTTCGGGGCGAAGGTCCTTGCTGCCGGCGCCGCCGAGCCCCGCACCGCTGGAGGAGAAACGCTCGTGTGGATGGACTCAGGCACCCTCGTCCTCCGGGAACCGAACGAGCTCGCACTCCCGCCCGGGAAGGCGTTCGCTGCCCGCCCCGTGGATCTGGCGCTCATCGGCTCACGCCTGTCCGATCCGGTGACGCCGTTCTGGGACCTCATCTACCGCGCGTGCGCCGTCCCTGCAGATTGCTTGTTCCCGATGAAGTCGTCTGTGGATGAGATCGCGATCCGGCCCTACTTCAACGCCGGGTTCCTCGTGGTGGCTCCTGGTCGTGGGGTACTCGGCCAGTGGGCAACGACATTCCAACGCTTGTACCAAAACCCTCGACTGGTGGAGCTCTACCGTGCAGATGGCCGCTACGCGGTCTTCGCTCACCAGGCCGTGCTCGCGGGGGTGGTTCTCTCCGCGCTCGATCGAGAAGAGATCGGGGAACTCCCGCCCCTGGCGAACTACCCCCTCCACCTCCACGACCGGTATCCTCTCGCCCACCAGCCCCGGTCGCTCGCTGAGGTCACGGTGTGCCGCTACGAGGGGTTCTTCGAGAACCCGGCGTGGGAGGGCGCGATCCAGGTGGCCGAGCCCCTCCAGGGCTGGCTCAGGCGCGAGCTGGGTCTGATCATCGGAACGCAGAGCTGAGGATCTGAAGGAGGTTTCAGTGGGCTACCGGT
>JAGUVP010000032.1 GCA_020062805.1 Candidatus Bipolaricaulis sp. | reverse complement strand
GCTCTACGAGCTGCGTGACGCCGATGGCAACCTCAACCGCAACAACCTCGAGGGTTGGATCCGCAACCCGCAGGATTACAAGCCGATGGCACCCGATCCCAGCCGGGGCAACATCTACGGACGCGGCATGCCGAAGCTCCCTCTGACCGAGGATCAGATCGACGATCTGGTCGCCTACCTCGAGACCCTCGGCGCCCAGCCGACCGCCTGACCGCCCGAACACGAAGGACTGCGAAGGATCCCGCCCCATGGCACTCGTTGAACGAGAACCGCTCGCCCTTCCCGCCGGCACCGGCGCCGGGACCGCCATCGAGCCGCTCGGTGTGCTGGCCCGTCCAGCCACCAAGACCGGCTGGCGCTCGTGGGTCACCACCGTCGATCACAAGAAGATCGGCATCATGTACGGCGTCACCGCCTTCTTCTTCTTCCTGGTGGGCGGGTTCGAGGCGTTGCTGATCCGCTTGCAGCTGGCCCAGCCCAACGGCACGATCCTCAGCGCCGACGTGTACAACCAGATCTACACGATGCACGGCGTGACCATGGTCTTCCTCGTGATCATGCCGATGGCGGCCGCGTTCGCGAACTACCTGTTGCCGCTGCAGATCGGGGCCCGTGACGTTGCCTTCCCCCGGCTCAACGCCCTGAGCTTCTGGGTGTTCCTCGCCGGCGGACTCTTCCTCAACTCCTCCTGGTTCATCGGCGGCGGCGGTCCCGACTGCGGTTGGTTCTGCTACGCGCCGAACTCCGGCGTGACGTTCTCACCGACGCATGGCGTGGACTTCTACTCGGTCGGCCTGCAGATCGCCGGTGCCGCCTCGCTGATCGGTTCGGTGAACCTCATCATCACGGTGCTGAACATGCGGGCGCCGGGCATGAGCCTGTTCCGCATGCCGGTGTTCACCTGGATGCAGCTGGTGGTGCAGTTCCTGCTCGCCTTCTCCCTGCCGGTCATCACCGTTGCGCTGTTCCTGCTGACCTTCGACCGCTCCTTCGGCGCGAACTTCTTCAACGTGGCCCAAGGTGCCGATCCGCTGCTGTGGCAGCACCTGTTCTGGATCTTCGGCCATCCGGAGGTCTACATCCTGATCTTGCCCAGCTTCGGCATCGTGTCCGAGATCATCCCGGTCATGTGCCGCAAGCCGATCTACGGCTACCCGTTCATGGTGTTCTCGGGCATCGCCATCGGCTTCATGGGCTTCGGCGTGTGGGCGCACCACATGTTCGCCTCGGGCCTCGGGCCGATCTCGGTGGCGGCGTTCTCGCTGTCGACCATGTTCATCGCCGTGCCCACCGGCGTGAAGATCCTGAACTGGATGGCCACCATGTGGGGCGGCAAGATCCTGTTCAACACGCCGATGCTGTTCTCGGCCGGCCTGGTGGCCATGTTCACCATCGGCGGCCTGTCCGGGGTGACCCACTCCATCGCCCCCGCCGACACCCAGCAGACCGACACGTACTACATCGTCGCCCACTTCCACTACGTGCTGTTCGGCGGTGCCCTGCTCGGTCTTTTCGCCGGGATGTACTTCTGGTGGCCCAAGGCGTTCGGGCACATGCTGAGCGACCGCCTCGGCAAGTGGCACTTCTGGATCACGCTCGTCGGGTTCAACCTGACGTTCGGGCCGATGCACATCCTCGGCCTGCAGGGCATGTCCCGACGCATCGTGACCTACCAGCCGGAAGACGGCTTCACCATGTGGAACGGGGTCGCCACCTTCGGCGTGTTCGTCATCGCCGTCGGCGTGCTGCTCTTCATCTACAACATGTTCCACAGCTACCGGACCTGGAAGGCGGCCGGTCGCCCCAACCCCGGCCCCGACCCGTGGGATGCCCGCAGCCTGGAGTGGAGTGTTCCCTCGCCCACGCCGGAGCACAACTTCGACGTGATCCCCGAGATCCACGCCCAGGACGACTTCTGGCACCGCAAGTACGGCGAGGATGAGCGCGGCCGTGCGGTGCGCATCGCCGCCACCGACGACGTCGCCCAGAAGGGCGACGCCAAGGGCGTGCACCTGCCGTCGCCCTCCTACTTCCCGCTGGTGATGGCGGCCGGTCTGCCGTTCATCGGCTACGGCGTGATCTTCAACCGGTTGATCGCCATCCCGGGCGTGCTGCTGTTCCTGGTGGGCATCTTCGGCTGGGCCTTCGAACCGGCCACCGAGCCCGACGATCACCACGGCGACGCCCACGGCTCCGATGGCCATGGCGGC
>JAGUVP010000069.1 GCA_020062805.1 Candidatus Bipolaricaulis sp. | reverse complement strand
GAACCCGCCCTTCTCCAGCGCCTCCGAGAGCCAGGCCGCCGCTTGGTGCTCCTCGAACCCAAGCTCGGGGTGGGCGTGAATACGCAGGGCCAAGTCCCACAGTTCAGGGGCCAGCTCGTCGATTCTCCTCCATGCCTGCTCGTTCATTCTCCCGCTCCCATCAGCACACCGGCCCGACTCTCGATCCATTCCAACGCCGCGTTGAGCTGGGAGTCGCTCTGCTCTCCTTCCACCCGGTCAACGACGATGTCGGGGGTCAGGCCTACATCCTGGACCGAACGCCCTGTGGGGGTGAAGTACTCGCCCGTGGTGAGCTTGATCGCTCCGCCGTCGGGGAGGCGCATCACGATCTCTTGCACCAGTCCTTTGCCAAAGGTCTGCGTTCCGATAAGCACGCCCATCCCGTAGTCCTGAATCGCCCCGGCGATGATCTCTGCGGCCGACGCAGTTCCCTTGTTGACAAGAATGGCCACTGGCAGGTTGGGAACGCTGTTTCCGCGCGAGCTATAGGTGCGCTCGCCGAACGACGGGCCGCGGGTACGAACGATGACGCCCCGATCGACAAAGTAGCTTGCTGCCTCCACGGCTGCGGACAGCACCCCCCCGGGATTGTTGCGCAGGTCGATCACCAGACCGGCGAGATCTTGGAGCGGGAACGAGAACAAGGCTTTCCCGAGAAGGCCGGGCGTGTCGAAGTCGAACCTCATAATTCGGATGTACCCGATGTTCTCTTCTGCGCGGTACTCAGATTGCACCGCCTCGATCTGAATCCGCTGCCGGACAAGGGGAATGTCCTCGATCGTCCCGTCTTCGTGCTCGACGGTCAGCACAACCGTGGTGCCCATTTCGCCCCGGATCCGCGACGATGTCCTTTCGAGCGTCCACCCCTCGGTGGAATCGCCGTCCACAGCCATGATCCAGTCGCCCGGCCGGATGCCGCCGGCGTAGGCCGGAGTGCCCGGGAAGGGGGTCACGACGGTGACCCGACCGTTGCGGAGGGTGATCTCGATCCCGACTCCGGAGTACTCACCCGACAGGGAGTCTTGCCAACCCTGGTACTCCTCGGGTGTGAAGTACGTGGAATAGGGGTCATCGAGGGAGTCGATCACGCCCTGAATCGCCCCGTGGAGGAGCACGCTGTCCGATACCTCACTCGCGCGGTAGTAGTGGCTGCGGATGACCTGGTAGATCTGCCCCAGCGGGGCGAACAGGACATCGCCCGGGCCGGCGCCAACTGCCAGCACTCCAACAAGCAGAAGGATCAGGGATACTCTACGCACCATCTCGCTCACCTCACTCCAATGTTCCGTGCCAGGTCCAAGAATTCCGGGCCGACCGGTTTGGGGCACCCCGCAAGCGCCTCGGCCAGCGGAACCGCGACCACGGTGGGCCCGTGCAGTGCGACAATCACATCGTACTGCCCGTCCTTGGAGAACTCCACGGCCGCGGCGCCAAATCGGGTCGCCAGAAGTCGATCTGTGGGCGTTGCCACGCCGCCCCGCTGGAGGTAGGAGAGCACGGTCACTCGTGGGGTAAGGGGAAGCCCCGCCTTCTCCAACTCTGCCGCCAGCCAGTAGCCAACGCCGCCAAGCTGCGGATGGCCAAACGCGTCCACACGGCCCTCCGTTGTCACCGGCCGCGATCCGAGCTCGACCGGCCGGGCGCCCTCCGCGACGACGATGATCGAAAACCTGCGCCCGGCGTCCAACCGCCGTTGGAGTGCTTCCTCGACTTCGCCCACCGAGAATGGCTCCTCCGGAGCGAGGATCACGTCCGCTCCGCCGGCCAGGCCGCCCAGAATCGCGATCCATCCCGCATCACGGCCCATAACCTCCACGATCAGCACCCGGTGGTGAGCATGGGCGGTGGTGTGCAGCCGGTCCAGGGCATCCGTGACCACGGCCAGCGCGGAATGAAACCCGATGGCGTAGTCGGTCCCTGCGATGTCGTTGTCGATCGTCTGGGGAATCCCCACTGCGCGCACCCCATGAGGGGCCAGCCGGTGCGCAACCCCGAGGGTGTCGTCGCCGCCGATCGCAATCAGCGCCTCGACCTGGCGTCGCTTGAGGGTTTCCAGAATTCGGTCTACCTTCGGGGTAGACGTCCAGACGCCCGTATCCGCGTTCTTCTGAAATGGGTTTGTCCGCGAGGTGCCGAGGATCGTTCCTCCGATGTGGAGGATCCCGGCCACGTCGCCCAGGCCGAGGGGGACGAGGTCGTCCTCCACCGCCCCCCGCCACCCATCGCGGAACCCGACCACATCGAGCCCCGCGGGCTTGGCCCGGCGCACGATGGCCCGGATCGCCGCGTTGATCCCCGGGGAATCTCCCCCTCCGGTCAGCACCCCGATTCGCTTCACGTCAGCCATAGATGGATCTTCCTCCTGAACCGGCTTGGGCGATCACCTCTGCCGCCACAGCTCGAATTGCATCTTGGATCTGCTTTCCCACCACCCGCGGGTCGAACAGCTTCTTGTTCGGTCTCCACGTCCCCCCACCGGCGTCGAACGTGATCGGGTCGAACGTCACTCCGGGAGGGGGGAGAATCTCCCTCTCGTTTTTCCCGAAGAACCGGGCCGCCGTCTGAGCGTACACGTACTGGTAGGTCGTATCCTTGTTCACCTTGCACACCCCGGCCTCGACGAGCGTCCGGATCTGGTCGGCCGACAGCCCCGATGCGCCGTGGAGGACGAGGGGCCGGGGGACGCTCGCGGCCCGCAACCGGTCGCGGATCGCTTGGGCGAGATCAGGTCGTAGGACGAGCTCGTGCCCCACTGAAACACCGTGCTCCGTTCCCACCGAGATCGCCAGGAGGTCGACCCCGGTCTCCCGCACGAACTCCAGGGCTTGGTCGGGATCGGTGTAGAACGCGTCATCCGACGAAATGTGGTCCTCAACCCCCTTGATCACCCCAAGCTCCCCTTCCACGAGAACCCCGTACGGGTGCGCCAGTTCGACCACCGCTCGCGTGGCGTGCACGTTGTCCGCGAACGGGAGGGCCGAGGCGTCGATCATCACCGACGAGCACAGCCCTTCGGCGAGAGCGGGCCGGATGAAAGCGTCCACCCCGTCGGGAGTGACGTGGTCGAGGTTCACGAACACCCCGATCTTCGCCTCCCCGGCCGCGGCCTGAACATAGCGGGCGAGGGCCCGTAGCCCTGCCAAAGGTTTGCCACTACCCGCGTACTTCACTGCCCCCATCGTCACCTGGACAAGGAGGTCACTCTGCATCTCCTCGTGGGCGGCGAGGACGCCCAGCAGTGTGTTCGGCTCGGCGAAGTTGCTCGCCACGAGCGCGAACCGCTCGCCTTGCGCTCGTCGGTACACCTGTGCCAGCTCTGTTCCTCCCAGATAGGGCATTGGACAGCCTCCTTCGCGAGGGAATGATACCGCTAGAAGCGAGCTTCTTTGGGGATGACCACGATTCCCTCTTCGGTGACGGTGAACCGGGATCGGTCCTGTTCAAGATCGTAGCCGACGCTCTCCCCCGGAGGAACGCGCACCCCCTTGTCCACAATCGTCCGACGGATCCTCGCTCTACGGCCGACGTCCACTCCAGACAGGAGAACGGACTCTTCCACCGTGGCGAAGCTGTTCACACGCACGCCCGGAGAGAGCACGGACCGCACGACAGTCGAGCCGGACACGATGCAGCCGGGCGACAGAAGCGAACTCACCGCGGTCCCGGTCCGGCCGGGCTCCTCGTGCACCGTCTTCGCCGGTGGCCATGGCTCGTGGTAGGTGTGGATCGGCCACTCCCGGTCGTACAGGTTGAAGACAGGGGTGATCGAGACCAGGTCCATGTGAGCCTCCCAGTAGGCATCGAGCGTCCCCACATCACGCCAGTACGGAACCGGGTTTCGATTCCCAAGCTCGAACGGGAACGCGAACACCCGGTCCTCGCCCACCATCCGGTTGATTACGTCCTTGCCGAAGTCATGGGACGAGGTTGCGACCCCGGCGTCCTCCGCGAGGCGCCGGGAGAGAACCTCCGGCCGGAACACGTAGATTCCCATCGAAGCCAGGCACAGCGCGGGGTCTTCCGGCGACGGGGCGGGCTGAGTGGGCTTCTCCTGGAACTCCCGCACGCGCCGATCTCCGTCCACGGCGAGCACCCCCAATCGCCCGGCGGCCTCGTCGAGCGGAACGGAGAGCACGCCCACGGTGAGATCCGCCTCCTGCTCGCGGTGGAACCGGACCATGGGGCGGTAGTCCATCTTGTACACGTGGTCCCCGGCGAGGATGAGGATCGCGTTGGGCGTCCCGCGTTCCATCGTGAACCGTTCCACCGAGTACCAGTTCTGCCAAATCGCATCCGCAGTTCCGAGGTACCAGTGCTCGGTCGCCCGTTGCTGGGGGGGGACCGCGATCAGGAATTCCCCGAGGGCATGGCTGAACAGGCTCCACCCGTGGTGGAGGTGGCGCTCGAGCGACAGCGATTTGTACTGAGTGAGGACGAGGATGTGCCGCAGCCCGGAGTGGAGGCAGTTGGTGAGGGTGAAGTCGATGATTCGGTACAGGCCCGCGAACGGAACCGCGGGCTTCGCGCGGTCGCGGGTCAGGGGGTAGAGCCGTTCGCCCCGCCCGCCGGCCATCACGAACGTCAGGACCTCGGTCATCGTCCTCCGCCTCCCCGCACGATCACGAGGGGAATGTACCCCCCCGTCCGTGCGGGCGCATGCCTACGCGGAGAGGTCCGCGGGCACGGCCTGCTCCAGTTCGCGGTAGGCACGGGCGACGTACGCCCGGAACAGGCGATCGAACACCGGCTCGTGGGGCGAGGAGTGGTGGGGACCGTACCACCAGAACCAGTCGCT
>JAGUVP010000099.1 GCA_020062805.1 Candidatus Bipolaricaulis sp. | reverse complement strand
TGCATCCTCGTCCTCGCTAGACTCGTGCAACCGACACGTCGACGACGCTTCGCATCCCCATCACCGGCAGCAGCGCCGCACGGCTGGCGGCCGGCACCATCACCACCCCCGCGCCGAGCTCCTCGCGCAGCAGCACGGGCACTACCACCTCCCCCGCCGCCGACGAGATCCTCACCGGCCAACCCGAACGAACGCCGAGCTTCGCCATCTCGTCCGCGATGATCTTCGCGCCCTTGTCGAAGTCGTAGGCGTAGTAGTCCTCGACTGCTTCAAACAGCTTCGGATACCGCTGAGTCACCTCGGCGAAGTAGGGGCCGAACGAGGTGTACATCGGAGCCCCCATGCCTCCCAGAAGCCCGAAGACGATGTAGTCGCGGTCGATGATCCAGTTGCAAGCCTCGCGGATCGCGGGCACGGCGAATGGGTTCAGTTTGCCCGTCGAAGCGAAGACCGGCCCCACCGGGTTGAACGAGAACTCGCGGTAGTTGCCGTAGCTGATGGTGTACGTGAGGTTGGGGTTGTTCTGGACCCGGTTGAAGAGGGCCACGTTGACGATCGGGAACCCATAGAGGTGGATGTCGCCCGCCTCAAGCATGAGGATGGCCTTGGAGTGGTCGACTTCCGCAGTGAAAACGACTTCATCCACCCACGCGCCGGTGCGCTGCGCGACTGCGCCAAACGCAATCGCTCCTACAAACGCTAGAACGAGAAGCTTTCTCATTCCACTACCTCCTTGCTTTCTGCCTTCGTTATTTAGGCAAGCCGTTGCAGACCTGCCGCCTTATCTCACCTATCTTCCTCTCTGCTGTTGAGTCAGAGCCCTCTTGGACAGCTGCTACTTGATGTTGAAACCGTACACGCCCTGCACGGTGACTGAGGTGCCCTTGATCGCCACCATCAGGAACGCGTTCGCCGGTAGTGCTGTTCCGAAAGTGATCTTGAAGTTCGTACCACTCATCTTCTCGATCGTGTACGTTGCGGGGGCGCCAGGACCGAACGCGAGCACCTTGTCCACAACCGGCCCTTCGTTCGCGAAGACGATGTAGAACGTGTTCTGCGGACCGCCGGTGGTGTTCTTGATTTCGAGGTGGAAGTGCCCGGAAACGGGCGTAAGTTTGTAGTCTTTCGCTGGCACCACAGCAGCCAGGGCAGCATAGCCCCCCAGGACCAGCGCGAGAAGAACTGTGAGAACCCGCAAGCTGCGCATAACTCCCCTCCTTCAGTAGTTGTTGGTTCACCCGCTATCGGTAATCCGGAGAACCTCGCCTTGCTCCTCCCCTCTCACCCCCCTTTCAGGGACCTCTTCTGGCCCCGACTTTCACGTATCTACTATACAGTGGCGCGCGGGCGGTTGTCAAGGTGCCGAGTTTGCTTGGTGGAACCGTTACCGGGCGGGGCGTCGGTTCCTCAGAATTCGGGTTACCGAAGACGAGGAGGTGCCGATGACCCAAGCGAGCGTGGCGGAGGTGGTGGGAGCGCTGCGCCCCTGCTACCTGCGTGCGAGGCGCGGCGACAAGACGAGGATCCTCGACGAGTTCGTGGCCCTCACCGGGTACCACCGCAAGGCCGCGATCCGCGTCCTCCGGAACGGAAGGAAACCCAAGGGCGGGGACTGCCGGGGACGTCCGCGGATGTACACCCGGGACGTGAAGGCAGCGCTCCTTCAGGTGTGGGAGGCCTACGGACGGATCTGCTCGAAGCATCGTAGCCCCTTCTGAACTTGCTCCGGCAACATGTGTTCTGATGCACCGGTACCCAGCTTCGGTAACACTGCCTTTGAGGTATCACGGCAGGAGTGCGTTGCGCTGAGGTGCGCTTGGGTTCAGGCGAGGACGGCCTGGGCTTCGGCGTATCCCCGTTCCAGCGCGGCGTGGTTCATCTCTACAAGGCGGCCCCGAGCCTTCGCCCCCAACTCGGCGGCCATCGCCGCTTTCACTGTGTCAAGCGGCAGGGTGCTCAGGGCGCGAACCACCGCGCCCAGGGCGACCATGTTCGCCACCCGAGGCTCACCCAGCTCGCGGGCGAGGTCGTTGGCGGGGAGGGGGACCGTTCGGAGATCGTTTCGGTGAGGTGTGTGGTCGACGAGGGAGCTGTTCACGATCACCGTCCCTCCCTTTGCCACCCGCGGTTCGAACCGATCGAGGGACGGTCCGTTCATCGCCAGGACGACATCGGGTCTCTCGGCGATCGGCGAGCCGATCGGCTCGTCGGACAGGACGACGGTGCAATTGGCTGTGCCGCCGCGCATCTCGGGTCCGTACGACGGGAGCCAGCTCACCTCGAGACCGGCGTCCATCGCCGCCCGGGCGAGGATCTTCCCCGCGAGGAGCACCCCTTGACCTCCAAATCCAGCGAACACCACCGCTCGTTCCATCTTTACCCCCTATCCACAAGGTCACCGAGGGGGAACACCTCGATCACGGTGCCCGCGATGTGCTCGTTCGCCTTCGCGGGCGGCATCTTCCACCCCGTGGGGCAGTTCGACACGAGTTCCACCAGCGAGTACCCCTTCTTCTCGACTTGGTAGCGGAGGGCCTTTTCCACGGCCTTAGTGGCCTGGGCGATGTGCTTCGGGTCGTGGAGCGATTGGCGGGTTACGTAGAGCGGCGCGGCGAGGCCGGCGATCATCTCCGCCACCCGCAGCGGGTGGCCCATCGTGGCCAGGTCGCGTCCCTCCGGGCAGCTCGTGGCGCGCTGGCCCTCGAGGGTGGTCGGCGCCATCTGGCCGCCGGTCATCCCGTAGATCTGGTTGTTGACGAAGATCACGGTGATCGCCTCGCCGCGGTTTGCGGCGTGGATCGTCTCCGCGGTCCCGATCGCTGCCAGGTCGCCGTCGCCCTGGTACGAGATCACGGCCAAATCAGGGTTGGCCCGCTTGATCCCCGTGGCCACCGCGGCGGCTCGTCCGTGGGCGGCCTGAATCCCATCGCAGCGAAACCACTCGTAGGCGAACACGGCGCACCCCACCGGGGCGACGATCACCGTTCGTTCCCGAGTCCCCAACTTGTCGATCGCCCCGCCGAGGATCCGCGTGATGAGCCCGTGGTGGCACCCCGGGCAGTAGGTGAACTTCTTGTCGGTCAGGCTCTTGGGGCGGGCGAACACCTTCGTCATTGTCTGAGTGTCAGGCATACCGCTTCACCTCCCGCAGGATGTCGCTCGGGGTCGGGACGACCCCCCCCATCTCCCCGTAGAACGGGGTCACGGTGCATCCTTCCACGGCCAGCCGGACGTCCTCCCACATTTGACCCGCGGACAGCTCGACGGTGAGGACGGCTTTCACCCGCTCGGCAATCGTCCGGATCGGGGCGTACGGGAACGGCCACAGGGTGATCGGCCGGAGGAGGCCGAGCTGGATCCCCTCTTCTCTCGCTTGGCGGACGACGGTCTTGGCGATCCGGCCCATCGTCCCGTAGGCGACGACCAGGATCTGCGCGTCCTCAGTGGAGATCTCTTCCCACCGCACCTCGTGGGCTTCGATCTCCTTGTACCGGGCGTGGCGCTTCAGGTTCAACTCGCGGAGGTCCACCGGGTCGAGGGCGAAGCTCGCCACGTAGTTCGGGTCACGGCCTGCGGCTCCGGTGAGCGCCCACGGCTTGGGGGGGAGGGTGGCCGGATCGCGCGGGGCGGGGAGGCTCACCGGTTCGAGCATCTGGCCGAGCATCCCGTCGGCGA
>JAGUVP010000126.1 GCA_020062805.1 Candidatus Bipolaricaulis sp. | reverse complement strand
CGAGGCGTTCGACATGGAGGTTCGCTCGCACGAAATCTATTGCTCCTTTGATTCCGTTGGAGATCTCGTCAAAACGATCCCTCACCTCCGCGCCATTGAGGTTGAGGAGGCCGACGGACGATGCGTCGCCGCCAATAATTGCGGAACAGCAGCGAAGAAGCAGATTAGAGTCATCACCGACACCCGCAAACCCGAAGGGTTTAAGCTCCTCGGCAAGGTCCTCGAACCGCTCCTGAAGATCGAACTCTTCGCTCCACGTCCACGCAGACAGCAACTGGAATATATCTAGTTCAACCCCCAGCCGATTAACCCGTTCGAACACAATCGCCACTTTAGCGCGCTCGTCCGTCTCAATGGTTTGAACGGGGAGAATGGCCTCTTTGAAGATTGCCTGAACGTTGTCGATTTCCTCGAGCTGCTGAGGATTAAGACGCGACGTTGCATCTCGATATCCCGTCACATCGAAGAAGGTGTTAACTGGAAAGTGCCGCTCGGGATCGACCTGATCTGGAGCGAGGGCGAAGAAAAGCGATTCCTGAAGGTCCTTCTGTGCTGCGAAGTCATAGAATATCTTGGTCCAGCTGATGTCTTCGTTCGCCTCCGGGACAATATCTGTCTGGAAGACTCCGAAGATCGAGGTGAGTCGCTGTTGGCCATCGAGGACGTAGTCAATCGGAAAGTCGGGATCGTTCGGTGGGAGCTTGAATGGCCCGAGCTGGCGTTCGGACTTCAACTGCGCACGCGTACGCCATAGGATCAGAGCGCCGAAGGGATAACCTTTGTGGATGCTATCCATCAGGTACGCAACGCGGTCGGCATCCCAAACAAACCCGCGCTGGAAGGCAGGGATGCGGATCTGACCAGCCTGCACACGCTCGAGGACCTTCCTGATGGACAGCGTCATGGCTTGAGCATAGTGGGAGCGAAGTCGAGCGGGACCCATGGAAGGTCAGGGTCGGCTGGCCGTCCTTGTATAGCGCAGAGCATGCGTCAGCGCGAGCCACGGACGCTGCGCAGCAGCATCTTCGGTGGTGTGGTGCTGCCTCGGACGTTAGGTTGGTCTTCTCTTCCTCCTCCTTGCTTTGTAGGCTCGGCCCTCGAGCTTGGACGCCTTGCGGCACTGCTGGCGCTTCCCGCCGACGCATGGGCGGAGATCACCTGGGTTCGGCCATCGTCGCGGGTGCGGGCGTCAACAAGGTCGCGTTGCAGCGGCTGTGCTGCACCAGCCGTGTTCGAGGCGATCTAGTTGATGGCCGTCTTGACCGGCCCGGCATGCTTGAAGAGGCCGCCGGAGGAACACTCTTGACCATGTTGCCGAGGTTCGCCAGCGCGAGTGACAGCTCTATCCACGACCGCAGCGTCGCGCTGCTCGGCGAGTGCGGTGCCGAGCTATCGCACGCCCTCGCCGTGGCGCGTGGTCATCTTCCGCAGCAGGGCGAAGTCCTTCGCCAGGTCCTGGTCGAGGCGTAGGAGCCGGTGCAGGTGCTCGGTCGAGCGTTCCCCTCGCCGGCGATGAGCGCCATCTCGGCCAACAGCTGTTCAACCGCCACGAGTCGGCCTTCGATCACGATGAGCTGGTTGTCGAGCTCCAACTCGATTCGGTCCTCAATGCCGGTGAGCTGGTGACGCATGGCTCGGAGCTCGGCCATGATGAGGAGGGTGCCGGCCAGCTGACCGACGGCTGCGAGGGTGTTTATCGTCGCCGGCATCCGGGCTGCGCTTTCTCGAAACTCTTGGCCATCGCCGTGAAGCCGACGCGGCCAACGATCTGGCGGGCTCGCCGTGTCGACCACCGTCGAGGCGTCGCCCACTCTGCCGAGCGTGCTGGTCCATGGCTACCCTCCTACCGCCTCGCATGACGTAGTCCGGACACTGCCACCAGCACTCACACCGCTTGACCAGCCAGTATCGGCGACGAACCACCGGCGGTGTCAGCACACGGCAGCGGCCGGCGGTGCGTTCATTTCGCAACGCCGGCCACTGCTGCGGGGTCCCGGTGGTCAGGAGTTGGCTGCAGT
>JAGUVP010000201.1 GCA_020062805.1 Candidatus Bipolaricaulis sp. | reverse complement strand
TGGGCCGATCTACATCTACGGCGATGCCCAGTTCACCTGGGAGAATGGGGTTCTCAAGGGCGCCGGAACGCCGGACGACCCCTACGTGATCGAAGGCTGGATCATCGATACCCGCGGGCATGACTACGGGATCTACGTGGATGGAACGCGAGCCCACTTCGTGATCCGCGACTGCCAGATTCGCTACCCGCTGGAGAAGGCGGGAATCATGTTCTCCAACGTGCGCAATGGCCGCATCGAGGGGTCAGCGGTGTTCGGAGGCCGCGTGGGGATTCACCTCCTCGTCTCCTCGGGAAACGTGATCACCGGAAACGCGGTCGGCTACTGCGATCACGGCATCGTCCTCGGACCGGCCGCCCAGGGGAACACGATCTACGGCAACAGCATCATCAACTGCGGCTTCCCCGCCCGCGCGGAGGGCGTACCGAACCAGTGGTACAAAGACGGCCGCGGAAACTACTGGTCCGACTACCGCGGCCACGACCTGAACAAGGACGGGATCGGAGATCTTCCCTACGAGCTCGTTCCGGATCTCTATCCGCTCATGGAAGCGCCGGTGAAGCTCCCCACGGGAGCGACCCGCCTGAGCACCCTCGACCTGGCGAAGGTTGGGGAGCGAGGGATCGTCGCCCTCGCCCCGGGCAGCCTCGTGCGCCTCATCGCGCGCGACATCGGTGTGGGCGTGGACAAGGTCTTCTACCGGCTCGACGAAGGTCAGTGGCTTGCCTACGGCGACCCGTTCCCGCTGCCCGATCGGGCGATGGTGCGGATGGAGTACTACGCGGTGGACAAGCTCGGCAACCGAGAGAAGACGAAACAGCTCGTGATCTACCTCGACATCGAGCCGCCGGTGACGCGGATCGTGGCCGGTGACCCGCACCACTACGCCCCCGACGGGAAGCTGTGGATCACGTCGCGGACGAAGATCGAACTCCGCGCCGATGACGCGTCCGGCTTTGCGAACATCTTCTTCCGCCTCGCGGGAGGGGACTGGCGCTCCTACATCGAACCGTTCACCGTCCCCGGGCCTGAGGGTCCGTACAAGATCGAGTACTACGCGATCGACCTCTACGGGAACCGCGAGGGTGTGCAGACGACCATTCTGTGGAAGGACGACACCTCGCCGGAGACGGAGACCCAGGCTGGAGGCAGAGACCCTTTTGAAGTAGGGGGGACGGGCCCCGCCAGCACTCCTCCGGTCCTGCCCGCTCAGCCCGTCCCTGAGCCGGTGCTCACACCTGTTCCTCAGCCAGTCCCGGTGCCGGAACCCGTCCTCCAGCCCGAGCCGGAGCCAGCACCGGAACCTGAGCCGGAACCCACGTCTCCGTCCGCAACCCTCACGTTCCGGATTACCCTCACTTCGATCTCCCTCCTTGAGGACACGGGCGTGGGGGGAACCTGGACCTTCACCTACTCCCTCAACGGGGTAGAGAAGGACATCCTGAGGGAGTCCCTGCCCTTGGTCCTCTACACGGGTGAGGCGCGGCGCTTCTCCCTCACCCTGCGGGCGAAGGAGGGGGACGAACTCCCCGACGTAGGCGAGCACACGCTGACCTTGGAAGCCCCGTGGACCCTTGCCGCGTACGATCTGGAAATCCCGGTGTACGTGGGCAACGATCCCGCGTCCGCCCTGCTCGGGGTGTGGCGGTTCACGGTACAGGTCTCCGAGGAGCCTTGAGAAAGGCTCGATTCCCAGCACCGACGGACGAAGCGGCCCGCTACGCGCGGGCCGCTGTGTCCTTGTCCTTCCCGTAACGGAGGCTCTTCACACCGATGCGCGTCCTGTTCGTAGCTGCAGAGCTGACACCGTTCGCCAAGGTGGGAGGACTGGCCGATGTCGCCGCCGGCTTGCCCGCCGCCCTCTCCCGCCGCGGCGTGGACGTGCGGATCGCAATCCCCAAGTACGCCCTGGTGAAGGGCGAACTTCCCTCCCTCGGGGAGTACGTCGTCCCCATCGGGGGCGCGTCCCGCACGTGTACGGTCCTCGAGGGATCGCTGCCGCAGAGCGACGTTCCCGTGTACTTCCTCGGCCATGATCCCTACTTCGATCGCCCCGGGGTGTACGGAGAGCACAACGGGGAGTACCCGGATGCGCTGGAGCGGTTCGCGTTCCTGTCACGGGCGGCGCTCGACCTGGGGCGGACGCTCGGCTGGCCCCCCGACGTGATCCACGCGAACGATTGGCATACCGCCCTCCTCCCCGTGTATCTCCGTTCGGGAACGGTGGAACGGCAGGCGAAGTCCGTGTTCACGGTCCACAACCTCGCCTACCAAGGCTGGTTCCCGCTGCGCCAGGCGGAATCCACCGGCCTGGACGCCACCGGCCGCCAGCTCGTGGCGCGAGGGGATCAGATGAACCTCCTCCAAGGTGGGATCAAGGCGGCTGACTGGATCACCACCGTCTCCCCCACGTACGCCACAGAGATCCTCACCCATGGCGAAGGGCTGGAAGAGATCCTCCGGGAGAGACGGTTGCAGATGAGCGGGATCCTCAACGGGATCGACACTGAGCTGTGGAATCCCAGCTCGGACCCCCACTTGTGGACCCCCTACTCGGCCGCGGACCTCACCGGCAAGATGGGAAACAAGCGCGCCCTGCAGGCGGCGCTCGCCTTGGACGCGGCCGATGTCCCTCTCGTGGGTATCGTGTCTCGCTTGGCCGAGCAGAAGGGGTTCGACCTCGTGATCGAGGGGTTCGAACGGATGATGGCCTTCGGGATCCAGCTCGTCGTCCTCGGGGAGGGCGATCCCCGCTACTCCTCGTTCTTCCAGGACGCCGAGCGGCGCTATCCGAGGCGTGTGCGCGCCCTGATCCAGTTCTCCGAGGGTTGGGCCCACCGCATCGAGGCCGGTGCGGACATCTTCCTCATGCCGTCCAGGTTCGAACCCGCGGGCCTCAATCAGCTGTACTCGCTCCGCTACGGTGCGGTGCCGGTCGTCCGCGCCACAGGGGGGCTCAAGGATACCGTCCACGACTTCGATCCCGAGCACGATCGCGGAAACGGGTTCACGTTCGACGGGTACAACGCCGAGGCGATGCTCTACGCTCTGGGCCGGGCCGTGCGCCTCTGGAGTCTCGATCCGGCGGGCTGGCGCAGGCTGGTCGTGCGGGGGATGACCGAGGATCACTCGTGGGACGTCCCGGCGCGGGAGTACCACGCCCTGTACGAGCAGATCGTCGCGCGCTGATCCTGCACCGCGCTCAGTCCCCCGGTTCCCCCCCGCGCTGCCGCTTGACGCGAACGTGGCCCCTGTTACACTGTCGCCTATCTTCCGTTTCAGGAGGTGTCCGAAGTGAAATCCCTCATCTGTTGTCTTGTCTCTTCAGTCTTCGCTCTCGGGCTTAGCGTATCAGGGCAGGTCATCCGCATCGGCGTGGTCGGGCCGATGACGTTCATCCAGGGCATTCACCACTGGCGGGGGGCCACGCTCGCCGCCGACGAGATCAACGCCGCCGGCGGCATCACCGTCGGCGGTACGACCTACACCATCGAACTCGTCCGCGTGGACTCGAACGAGATGCAGCCTGGACCCGACGCGGTGAGCGCAGTGGAACGGGCGATCACGGCATCAAAGGTGGATTTCCTCGTCGGGGGCTTTCGCACCGAAGCAATGCTCGCCATGACCGAGGTCGCCGCCGACTACAAGAAGATCTTCCTCATCGCCGGCGCCGCGGACGACGGGCTTCTCAAGGGCCGGGTGGACAAGAACTACAACCGCTACAAGTACCTGTTCCGGATCACCCCTGTCCGCTCCACCTACCTCGCCCAAGTGTCGTTCATCCTGCTCCGGGACGTGGTCGAGACGTTCCGGCGCGAACTCGGAATCTCGCAGCCCAAGATCGCCATCGTTGCCGAGCAGGCGGCATGGGCGAACATGATCGTGACGTTGGTCGCCCTGCAGGCGGGGACCCCGGTGGACAAGGGCGGCTTCGGCGGACAGCACGTCGGCACGTGGCGGCCTTCAGCATTGGCCACGAGCGTGGCTGCAGAGCTGACCGCGGTGGAACGGGCCGGCGCCCACATCGTGTTCACCGTTTTCTCCGGCCCAGTGGGCGTTGTGTTCGGACGTGACTGGGGTCGCCTTCAGGTTCCAGTGGCCGCGGTGGGGATCAATGTCGAGGCGCAGGCCCAGGGTTGGCTCGATGCCACCGGAGGGTTCGGCGCGTATACGGCAACCGCTGGGATCTACGCCACCGGGGTCGCGGTCACCGAAGCGACCCTCCCGTTCATCGAGAAGTTCCAGGCAGAGTTCGGCGAGCTCCCCCTGTTCACTGCCGGCACCTACGACGCCCTGTACATCCTGGCCGACGCAATCCGCAGGGCAGGCTCGCTCCAGACGGACGCCGTGATCTCGGCCCTCGAGACCACGGACTACGTTTCCACCCTCGGGCGGATCGTGTTCGACGAGCTGCACGACCCGATCTGGGGGCCTGACTACATCACCGGGCTCGGCGTGCAATGGCAGGATGGGGCTCCAAAGGCGTTCTGGCCCCGGGAGTGGCAGCCTGATCCGGCCAAGCTCCCGGACCTCGTCATCTCCACGCCGGGGACCGTTCCCTACGTCATCCCGCCGTGGGTTAAGGATCACTGGCAGGGGAAGTAGCGCGCGCTGGGGCGGGGCCCTGAAGGGCCCCGGCCCCGCACGTCTTCCATCCATGGTCGCCAGCATCCTCGTCAATGGCCTGGTCTACAGCGGCGTCTACGCAATGCTCGCCCTGGGGTTCGGGCTCGTGTTCGGTGTCGGACGGGTGCTCAACCTCGCCCACACCGCGTTCTATATGGTCGCGGCGTACGGGATCTTCTACTTCGCCAGCACAGGGTTCGGGATGCCGCTCGCGGTCGTCCTCACCACCCTCGGAATCGTGGCCGCCGGTATCGCCGTGTACAAGCTGTTCATCGAGCCGGTGCGGGAGATGGAGGCGACCGTGCTCATCGCCACCCTGGCCGTGGCCGTTCTCCTCCAGGAGCTGGTCCTCGTTTTCTTCGGGAACGAGCCTCGTCACGTCCCGCCGGCGCTGTCCGGGTTCACCCAGGTGGTCGGGGTCCGGGTCGGCAACCAGGAGATGGTGACCCTCGTCGTCGCCGCGCTGAGCCTGATCGGTGCGTGGTTTCTCCTCTCCAGGACCAAGCTCGGACTGGCGATTCGTGCCGCTGCCCAGGACCGCGAGGTGGCCAACCTGATGGGGATCAACGTGAACCAGGTGACCGCGATCGTGATGGGACTGGGCCTTCTCCTCGCCGCGCTCGCGGGGATCGCCGTCGCCCCCCTGTTCACGGTCGAACCGGGGATGTGGATGAACCCGCTCGTGATCGTGCTCGCCGCGGTCGTGCTCGGCGGGCTGGGGAGCCTGAAGGGCAGCCTTATCGGCGCGGTGATCCTCGCCTTCGCCGAGGTCTCAGTCGTGTTCCTCGTCCCCGGAGGATCGTACCTCAGAACGGCGATTGCGCTCCTGATCATGGTCTGCGTGTTCTTCATCCGACCGGAAGGCCTGTTCGGATCGAGCATCGCCGAGGAGCGGTAGCATGTACTACGGTCGTTACCTCCTCCGCTACCTCCAGAACGAGATCCTCGTCCTGCCGAGTCGGGTGATCGTGCTCGTGTTCGTGGCGTCTCTGCTTGCCTTCCCACTCATCTCCCAGGACCCCAATCTCCTGCGCATGCTCATCGTCACGGCGCTGTTCTCGCTGTACGCCGTGAGCTGGGATCTCCTGTCGGGGTACACAGGCCAGATCAGCCTCGGGCACGCGCTGTTCTTCGGATCCGGGGCCTACGCCAGCGCGCTCCTCAGCTCCCACCTCGGGCTCCCTCCCTACGCCACGATCCCCGCCGGGGCGGCGGTGGCGACCCTCGCCGGCCTACTCGTGGGCATCCCCTGTCTCCGTCTGCGTAAACACTATTTGGCTCTCGCCACGCTTGCGTTCCCGATCATGCTCACCGGGCTCGTGCTCGCCTTCCCGGGGTTCTCCGGAGGCGAAGGCGGCATCTGGCGCATCGCCCGTCTCACTTCGACGCGGATAGAGGAGTACTACCTCATCGTGGGCGTGATGCTTGTGGCGGTGTTTGCCTTGTGGAAAGTCGCGGGATCGCGGGTGGGGCTGATCTTCCACTCCATCCGCGAAGACGAGACCGCGGCACGCGCCCTGGGAATCAACACCGTGCGTTACAAGCTCTTCGCGTTCGCCCTATCGGGGTTCACCGCCGGCGTGGCCGGTGCCCTCTACGCTCACTCCAGCGCGGCGCGCATCGTGGCCCCCGGCGTGGTTCTCAGCCTGTTCATGTCGTTCCAACCCGTCATCTGGACGATCTTCGGAGGGGCGGCAACGATCTACGGTCCGATCACGG
>JAGUVP010000136.1 GCA_020062805.1 Candidatus Bipolaricaulis sp. | reverse complement strand
GTACCCGCGTTCCTTCCACAGCAGCTTGCGGCCCTCGGTCCCGATCGGCGACAGGGCGGCGGGGTCGTCGTGCTTCACCGTCTCCGGCGCGGCCTCCGGCGCCAGAATCTGGACAAGTTCGTCCAGAGACTGCTCCTCTTTGAGCGACCGGATCTGCTCGATGCGGGGAAGGATCTTGTCTCGGGGGAAGAACGTCTCTTGGCCGGTCACCGTGGCCTTGCGGATGAACCACGCCTCGGGGATGAGGCCCTTCCGCTTCCAGCGGTAGAGCTGGCCGTAGGAGATCCCCGCCTCCTCGAGCACGTCTTTCTTTGCGATCAGATCTTCATCCATCGCTCAACCTCCGTCCGCGTGAAGTCGCCTGGCGCGGAGGACAGTGTAACAGAACACTGTTACAAGTCAAGGGCTACTGGGTGACCACGGACACTTTCCCCGTCAGGATGGGCGGAACGGAAAGGCTTCCGAACACCCATTCTGTCTGCCCTCCGATGGCTCGGATCCCGTCTTTGAGGACCTCGTAGGCGTTGCCGGCGATCATCGTGTTCTTGACCCGGCCCACGACCTTCCCCGCCTTCACGACGAACCCCACCCCGACGTTGTTGGAGAACGCGCCGGACTGGATGTTCCCTTGCCCGAGGCCGAGCACCCCAGCCACGACGAGGCCGTCCTTCATATCGCGGATGAGCTCGTCGACGGACCCCGCTTCGGGAGCAACGAGGATGTTGCGGGAGGCAGGTCCGGGGGGAACGCGGAACCCGCCGCCGCCCATCGGGCTTCCCTTGATCCCGTTCCCGGTGGAGTCGGCTTTGGCCAGCGCTGCCGCGCGCAGGTCGTAGTAGAAGTTGCGGATCACGCCCGCGGTGACCAGCGGCAGGCTGCCGGTGGGAACGCCTTCGTCATCGAATGTCCGCGACCGCGGTCCGTACGGAATCGCCCCGTCATCGGTGATCGAGAGGCGGGAGTCGAACGCGGTCTCGCCAAGGCGGCCTTTGAGCGGGGACGTCCCCAGGAACACCGACATCCCGGAGAACCCAACCATCAATGGCAACAGCAGCACCGGGAGGCCGGTGGGAAGGAACAGCACCGGCGGTGTGCCGGTGGGGGCGGAGACGATCTCCCTACCCCAGCGCAGTTGGCGCAGGAGATCGTCCAGTAGGGCGTTTCGATCGAGGTCCGCTGCCTGCCGCACGGAGGACGAGGCGTACACGGACCAGATGTCGCCTTTCCTGATCTGCTCAGCGGAAATGGACATCGAGAGGTAGGATCTCTTCTCCTCGTGGGCGCCGCCGGTGGAGGTGCGCACGAGGGCCGCCGCCGTGCCCCGGCCCAGCGAAGCGTTCACGATGAGCTCGGGGAACTCGTCGCGGATTCGACAAATCGCTTCTTCTCCCCAGCGGATGAGGGTGTCCACCCCGATCTGCGCGACCGTCGGGTCGAGTACAGGTACGGGCTGTGCGGCGCCGTTCCTTCCGGTGAATTGGAATGGAACGGGATCCCCGTGCGATGCGGCGACGAGCGCGGACTCCAACAGTGCTTCGTCGCTCCCGCCTGCCGTGGAGGCGAACCCGAGCTTGCCGCCGGCGATCACCCGCAGTGCCCGGCCGCGGACCGTCTCGGAGCTCGCGGTCTCGATCTCGCCGCCGTTGAAACTGATCGCGATCCCCTCGCGCAGTTCTTCGTACAACTCCGCGCTTTCTGCCTTTCCCGTCGCCCGGCTGAGGATGTCCATCATCGGCCTCCTACGGTTACGTTCCGAACGCGCACGTGAGGCGCACCGGTTGTGGTGGGGAGCGGCCACTGGCCGCCCTTGCCGCACCCGCCTGCGCTCCCTTCGAGCTTGAAGTCCTTCCCGATCATCTCGATGTTCTGCAGGGTGTGGAACACGTTCCCGGTGAGAACGACGTCCCGCACCATCGGCCCGATCTTCCCGTTCACGATCTCATGGCCGTAGGCGGCGGAGAACGTGAACTGCTCGAACATCGTCTCCCCGCCGAACGCTGCGCACGCGTACAACCCGCGCTCGATCCCCTGGAGCATCTCGTCCAGCGTTGCCGTCCCCGGCTCGATGAACGTGTTGCGCATGCGCACGATCGGGTCGTGCTCCCAGGACACGGCGCGGGCGTTGCCGGTGGGCGCGGCGTTCATCTTGTGCGCCGTGGCGCGGGAGTGCATGAGTCCGGTGAGGACCCCGTTCTTAATGAGGTACGCCTTCTGCCACGGAACGCCTTCGTCGTCGTAGGGGGTGTTGCCACGTTCACCGGCTCGGTACCCATCGTCCACTACGTTGAGAGACTCGACCCCGAATCGGGTCCCGACGTGCATCACCTTGCGCATCGGCTCGTTCTTGAGGAGGAAGTCGGCCTCGCAAATGTGGCCGAATGCCTCGTGGATGAACACCCCGGCGAGGTCGGGGTCGAGGATGACGGTGTACGTCCCGCCCTGGACGGGTTTCGCCCCGAGGAGGTCCATCGCCCGCTGGGCGGCCTTCCGGGCCTTTTCTTCCTTCCCCTGCACCGTGTCGAACCCCGCGGCGTACCCCAGGGATTCGAACGCCTGCTGGATATCCCCGTTCTTGCGGGCGACGGCGGCGACCATGAGGGTCACGTCGGGGATGCCCTGCTCGATGTAGGTGCCCTCGGAGTTGGCGTAAACCGTCCGCCGCCACGCATCGGTGTACCGCACGCTGGATGACGCGATCTGCGGGGAGTGGCCGAGGATGAGCTTGTTGTACGCTTCAGCGAGGCGGCGCTTCTCGTCGAGGGGAACCCCGCGGAAGTCGCGT
>JAGUVP010000208.1 GCA_020062805.1 Candidatus Bipolaricaulis sp. | reverse complement strand
GAGGAGGAGCGCCCCTTCGACGAGGAGCCACTTCGTGCCCTTCGCCGCGTGCTCCGCGACGGCATGGGCGACGGCGGCCATGACCTCCGGGTGAACGATCCGCTCCAGCGTGTGTCGGCCCTGAGAGCTGGACAGAGCCGCCGCGGCCAGCCGCTTCCGATCCACCGTCCCGTCCGAAGCGAGAACCCCTTCCCCGAAGGCGGCGACGAGGCCGGAATAGGCGTGCCTGCCGGGCCGGTACGTCTCCCAGGCGAGTTCGTCGCAGTCGAGGCGCGCCACTCCAGGCTGGCCTTCGAGACACCGCGCCACGGTGGACTTCCCCGACCCCGCTGGCCCTACGATCCCGATCACCCTCATCTCCCCGAGCCTAGCCGGCCCGCGCTCTCCTGCCAACCTCTCTCCCGGCACCTCATCTCGTTAGGAGGCTGTGTGGCGATTCCCGGGGACCTTCGGCACGCGAACCTCCGGCGCGCGGATTCCGCTGTGCAGAGCGCAACCCCGGTAGGGAAGCACGCTCGCCGCCGAGGTCGCCGAGATCGCAGATAGACCCTGCTGTCAGTTGTCCGTTTGCCGCGGTTCGGAACTCGCGTCGCCCCTCCAACTGCCGTCGGGCATGAAGCCCGATGCTACATCCGCTGAGACAGTCCGTGCCGCCACAAGAGCTCGTCTTATGTCGTCCGTGGTCCCCCCGGCCTTATTCGGTCCACGAACAACAGATCACGGTCAACGGTTCCTCCACGGATCCGATCTTCTCCGCGCAGCCGAAGGCGCAGCGGGCTATTCTCGAACAGGCAGCTAGAATGGGGGCATGAGCGATGTGGTGCGCGGGTTCTACGACCGGGAGGTGGAGCGCGAATGGGGTCGCCTCGACCGCCCCTACCGGCGGCTGGAGCTCGTCACCACGCTGCACCTCGTCTCCCGGCACTTCCCCAGTCAGGGCCACCTCGCCGACATCGGCGGGGGGCCGGGCCGATACACGGTCGAGCTTCTCCAGCGTGGGTATCGGGTAACGCTGGTGGACCTCTCCCCGCGGGCGGTGGCGTTCGCCGAGGCGAAGCTCGCCGAGCTTAGCCTACAGGCAGAAGCCGTCCTGTGCGCCGACGCCCGCGATCTGGCCGCGCTCCCCACCGCGGCGTTCGACGGGGCGCTGTTGATGGGACCCCTGTACCACATCGTCGACGAGGCCGGCCGCACCCAGGCCCTCGCGGAGCTGCAACGGATTCTCAAATCGGGAGCGCCCGCGGTGGTGTCGTTCCTCAACCCGTGGGGCATCCTACGCGCCGGGCTCGCCGAGTTCTCCGAGGAGTACACCAAGCTCGACCGCGTGCGGGGGCTGCTCGGCGATTGGGTGCAGACCAGCGGTGGGGAAGCGTTCACCGAAGCCGTGTTCCTCACCCCTCCGCAGGCGCTGAGCGAGCTACGGAGCGCGGGGTTCGAGATCGTCACCTACGCCGGAGCGGAGGCGTTCGCCGCGGGGATGCTGGCGGAACTCAATCAGATGGCAGACGCCGATTCCGCGGCGTACGAGAACGTCCTCCGCCTCGCCGAGGAGACGTGCGAGCTCTCCCAGTACCGGGACGCGACGGAGCACCTCCACGCCGTCGTCCGTAAGCCAGGTCAATAGAGCCCTCTACGATCGGTTGGTGGGGGAGCGGCGTTGGGTACCATCGGTGGGCGATGCCTGGTGGACCTCAGCCGATGACGCACCGAGAACGACGCGCCCTGGCGTGCGAGATCGCCGACCGGGCCAGGCATTGTCGCGACGACGCCCTTGCCGTTGGTCTGTACGGCTCCCTCGCCCGCGGCGACGACGGCCCGTACTCCGATATCGAGATCCTGTGCGTGCTCAAGACGCCGGACGAGGACTACACGCGCGAGTGGACCGCCGGGCCGTGGAAGGCCGAGGTGAACTTCGTGGGAGCGGAGGCCTTGTTTGCCCAGGCCGCCACGGTGGATGGGGAGTGGCCGCTGACCCACGGCGCGTACGTTCACACCCGGCCGCTTCACGACCCCGAGCAGCTGTTCCCGCGACTGCGCCACACCGTGCTCAACCAATCCGGCGATGCGTTCGCCGCAGCGATCCGGTCGCTCATCGTAGAAGACCTGTACGAGCTGATCGGCAAGGTGCGCAACGCCCGCCACCTGAACGAGCCTGACGGCCTGCCCGTCGTCGCGATGCACCTCGCCCTTCACGGGGCGTTTCTCATCGGCCTCGCCAGCCGCACGCCCTACACCAGCGGAACCCGGCTGTTCGCAGAGTCGCTGCGCCTACCGGAACGACCCGCGGGGTACGACAACCTGTGCCGGCTCGTCATGGCGGGGACACTCGGCGATCCGGCCCGAGTCGCTACGTTGTGCGAGGGGTTCTGGTCTGGAGTCGAGCGGTGGGCCGCGGCGCGGAGCATCGTCCTGGACGATCCCCGCCTTATCCCGTTCTGAGGTCAACAGCACCTCGTCCTTCCTTCCCACGGACGGGTTCGGGCATTGGGTGCCCGGTCCGTTCGCGTACCTTTCTGTGCCCTTCGTCTCCATCGTGGCATGAAGGCCGGTCCCTCCGGTCTTCTCAGAACACCCGACCCGTGGTAGGATTGAGGCGGAGGTGATCCACGGTGAAGGAGTTTTCGTTCATCCTAGGCAACAACCCAGGGGCCCTGGCCGAGATCTCCGAGGCGTTGGGCGCGGAGCACGTAAACCTGGAGGCGGCTGCCGGCCTGACGGTTCTCGATGAGGGCGTGATCGCGATCGTCACCGATAACCCCGACAAGACCCGCAAGATCCTGCGTGCCAAGGAGATCGAGTTTGAGGAGCGGGAAGCGTTGGTGATAGCGATGCCCCACCAGCCGGGGCAGTTGGCCTCGATCCTCGGTCGGCTTGCCGACGAGGGGATCAACATCCTCTCTTGCTACTGCACCGTGGAAAAGAACCAGATCGTGTTCACTGTGGACACGGTAGATCGGGCGAAAGCCATCTTCCGCATCCCCTGACGGCGCGCCCGGCTGAGAGGGGCTAGCGGAGCAATCCGTGACCGTCGCTGCCGTTCGGATGTATGGGGAACTGAACGACTTCCTCCCCGCGGATTTGCGGCAGAAGACGATTCCCTACGCCTTCCAGGGGACGCCCGCGGTCAAGGACGCGATCGAGGCGCTTGGGGTTCCCCACGTCGAGGTCGAGCTCGTGCTCCTCAACGGGGAGTCGGTGGACTTCGCGGCACGCCTCGGCGATGGCGACCGGCTCGCCGTGTACCCGAAGTTCGAGAGCCTCGACGTAAGCGGACTCCTCCGCGTGCGGAGGGAACCCCTGCGCCGGATCGCGTTCCTCCTCGACGGCCATCTGGGGAAGCTCGCCCGGTTCCTGCGGCTCCTTGGGCTCGATGCCGCCCACGCGAACGAATGCCGGGACGAGGATCTCGTCGCGTCCGCCGCCCGCGAGGAGAGGATCATCCTCACCCGCGACCGGGAGCTCCTCAAGCGCGGCGCCGTGACGCACGGGTACTGGGTCCGGTCCACCGATCCCATCGAGCAGGCGCGGGAGGTCGTGCGGCGGTTCGACCTCGCCCGTCAGGTGCAACCGTTCACGCGGTGCCTGGTCTGCGGTGATCTCCTCGCGCCGGTGGCCAAGGAGACGGTTCGAGAGCGGATTCCTCCCCGCGTGGCTGCGTGGCGGGACGAGTACCTTCGGTGTGTCGGCTGCGGGAATCTCTACTGGGAGGGGACCCACCACCCTCGGCTCCGCGCCACGGTGGACCGGATCCTGGAGGAAACTGCGATCAACGGGACAGGTTGAGGCGGAGGAGGGGGAACTCCGGGTCGTCCCTCAGGATCCCGAACCCGTGGCGGAGGTAGAACTCCACCGGCCCGGACGGGTTCTCCGCGTCTTCCTTCCGGGCAAACGTCTCCACCGCGCTCACCCCGCGGCGACGTAGGTCGCTCAGAATGTCCTGGAGGAGGAGGCGCCCCCAGCCCTGCCCGCGGTGGGCACGCG
>JAGUVP010000002.1 GCA_020062805.1 Candidatus Bipolaricaulis sp. | reverse complement strand
GGCTACTGATGGTCATGTGAGCAGCGTGACCCAGCAGTCCCAGAAGCGCTGTGCGATCAACGCGGCGATGGCGAGGTACCACAGGGTCAACCATGTGGTGTGATACGTCGACGCCACCGTGATCCGGCGCGCCGGCCGCTCTCGCGGCGACGCGAGTGCGGTTGCGGTTCGGAGCGCCGTGTACCAGAACAGGGCGATCATCACCGCCCACACGACCATGCAGTACGGGCAGAGCGCGTCGATCCGGTACAGGCTTTGGAAGATGAGCCAGTGGACGAATCCGACGCCGGCGAGCGTGCCAGCGAGCAGCGTCCACCAGAACCAGCGGGCGAACTGGGCGCCCGCGAGCAGGGCCGCACCGATCGTCCCGATGATCGCGAACCCGGCGACACCCAGGATCAGGTTGGGGAATCCGAACGCTTCGGCCTGGGTGGTGCGCATGATCGAACCGCAGCTGAGGATCGGGTTGATGCTGCAACTCGGCACGTAGGTGGGGTCCTCGATCAGTGCGATCTTCTCGAAGAGCAGCGTGAACGCGGCGACGAATCCGACCGAGCCGCCGATCAGGTACAGGCAAGCGAGGCGGCGATCCGTGATCGGGGCGTTCAGGGTCGCGCTCGTCACGTGTTCAGTGCAGCGTCGATCAGGTCGATCAGCTCCTGGAAGCTGGAAACCTCCACCTTGTCGCCGTTGAGGAAGAACGTCGGTGTGCCGGTGACGCCGAGCGCTTGGCCGTCACGTTGGTCGCGCTCGACGAGCGCGGTGGTCGCCGGGTCGTCGTAGACGGCACGGAACTCTTCCATGTCGAGACCGAGGCCCTCGGCGAACCCGAAGAACACGTCCTCCTGTGAGGTGCTCTTCTCCCCCCACTCGGGTTGGGTTTCGAACAGCTTCTGGTACATGGCCTCGAACTGGCCTCGTGCGGCGGCTGCTTCGGCGGCCCGTGACGCGGCGACGGAGTTGTAGCGCAACGGGAAGTACCGCACGACGAACGTCACCTCACGGTCGTACATCTGACGGAGCTCCTCGATCGCCGGGAACGCCGCACGGCAGGCCTCGCATTCGAAGTCCAAGAACTCGACGAAGGTGACCTTTCCGTCCTCGGCCACGCTGAGGCGTTGACTGTCGGGCCGGACGAGCACGCTGGACGTGTCACCGTCGGGTGCGGTCGCGGTGTCGCCGCCGACGTTGGCGATGATCAGCACGGCGAGACCGGCAGCGACGAGCAGACCGAGCGAAATCCGAACGTTCTTGCTCACGACCGCCACCCCCGGTGCGCGCCGCAAAGGGTTCGTTGGTGATCGGCGAGGGTGATGACATGTCGGTCAGGTTGTGCAGCGGGGACCATGTGGATGCTTTCTGGGTGAGGGTCAGCGAAAGGCGAGGAGGAGTCCGGTGGCGGTGAACCCGACGTGAATGGCGATGGCCGGTCCGAGCCGTCCGGTGAGCAGGGCGGCTGCGCCGACGATCAGTGCGAACGCGGCGAGGCCTAGGTACTCGACGGGCCGGAAGTGGATCAGGGTGAACAGCCCGGCGGTGCACAACCATGCCAACAGGTCGCTGAACCGACCGGCCAACGATCGCTGCACCAGTCCCCGGTAGACGAGCTCTTCGACGACCGGTGCGCCAACGAGGATGACAACGGCGAGCAACGCCACCATCGCCGGTCCCTCGGCGCGGTCGGTCAAGCTGGTCGCGGTGTCCCGCAGGCGGTCCGGTTCGGATGTTGCCGGCCACACCGCCCGCAATGGCAGATACACGAGCGGCACCACGACCAGCTGACACAGCACCTTGACCGGGACGCCGAGCGTGTCGACCCATCGGGCCGACAGCCCGTAGTCCCGCACGAAGCTGCCAGAGCCGGTACGTCGCGACAGCACGACCATCGCGACGAGATACGCCGACCATCCGAACATCAGCGAGACGGCGATCACGGGGATCGGTGCCGGTGTCGACGAGCCCGACGTGGCGAGCACGATCGCACCGAGCACGGAGCTGGCGACCCATCCTGCGAGCCACGTCCACATCGCAGCCCCGGTCGTGATCGTCGACGCCACGGGCACGGCGGGCCTGTCGAGCAGTGCGCGTCGGCCGGGTCCATGCATACCTGGGAACGGGTGG
>JAGUVP010000225.1 GCA_020062805.1 Candidatus Bipolaricaulis sp. | reverse complement strand
TCGCCGAGCAGATCGAGGAGCTCGCCCGGCGAGCCGATCCGCCGATCACCACCGAGGAGATCGGCCGAGCGGTGCTCGACCACCTCCGGGCCCACGACCAGGTCGCCTACCTGCGCTTCGCCAGCGTCTACAAGGGGTTCGACGACGCCGAGGACTTCGCCCGTGAGCTGCGCTTGCTCGAGGCCGGCGACCGGCCCTGACCGTTCGGCTCGCTGTACGAGGCGCGTGGGTACATTCACCTAGTGTCCCCAACCTTGGGGGCAGACGGGGTTATCCACCGATGGGCCCGCCGCCGCCAACCACCTGACCTGGCCCTTCGGGACGGTGGTCCACAGGCGGTGCGAAACCGCCCGACTTTTCCCCCGCGCGCCAGCCCGAATCCCCAGCCGTTTGCCCGAAATTCACAGCGTCGTCCTCTTCCTGTCCACAGGGGTAACTACCTAGGGTGATCGCTGCCGAAAGCGGGCTACGGGGACGGTGACCGGATGGTGGTTGGCGTCTGCAAAACGTCTGGGTGGGCGACTCCTGAGGGGAGGGCGATGATCGACGGTCGGTCGGGGCGGCAGCCCTGTCGGTCGAGGTCGCTTGGCCTCCTTACCTGGTCACCAGCCCCGGGCCTTGCTGCACGTGGATGACGCGGCCGGCGACGTGCCTGGGTTGTTTCGCCCAGCGTCGCCGCGGGCCGTTGACATGCTTGCAATTTCAGTGCTGTAATTCGCACCGCATCTAGTACACGGCGTCGGCGGAGTTGCCCGAAACCACAACATCTTGTGGTTCCGCTGAGCGGTCGAACGGGCAGTCCAGCAAGGGAGCGAGGCGTCGACCGGCACGGTTCCGGCCGAACCGGCCCCTGTCTCGAGCACAACCAGCAACCCCCCAGGAGCACACGCATGGCCGTCGCACCGGAACAGATCGGCATCGGCATCCGCCGCTACTTCACCACCGACGGCGTTGACCCCTACAGCCTCGTCTCGTGGGAACGGCGTGACGCGCGCATCTCCAACTACCGCGACGGTTCCGTCGCCTTCGAGCAGTTGGACGTCGAATTTCCGGTCGGATGGTCACTCAACGCGACCAACATCGTGGCCCAGAAGTACTTCCGCGGCCCGTTGAGGGCACCGGAGCGGGAGTGGTCGCTGAAGCAGGTCGCCGATCGTGTGGTCAACACGATCACCGCGTGGGGGCTGCGTGACGGGTACTTCATCGACGAGGCCGAGGCCCGTGCCTTCGCCGACGAGCTGAAGTACCTCATCGTCACCCAGCGGGCGGCGTTCAACTCGCCGGTGTGGTTCAACATCGGGGTCGAAGGCGTGCCGCAGCAGGCCTCGGCCTGCTTCATCCTCGCCGTCGAGGACACGATGGACTCGATCCTCAACTGGTACGTGGAAGAGGGCACCATCTTCAAGGGCGGCTCCGGTGCCGGCATCAACCTCAGCCGCATCCGCTCGTCGGTGGAGCCGCTGAAGGGTGGTGGCACCGCTTCGGGTCCGGTCAGCTTCATGCGCGGCGCCGACGCGTCGGCCGGCACGATCAAGAGCGGTGGCAAGACCCGGCGCGCCGCCAAGATGGTGATCCTCAACGCCGACCACCCCGACGTCGAGGAGTTCGTGTGGTGCAAGGCGGTCGAGGAGCGCAAGGCCCGCGTGCTGCGTGACAACGGCTTCGACATGGACCTCGACGGGTCCGACAGCCACTCGATCCAGTACCAGAACGCCAACAACTCGGTCCGCGTGACCGACGAGTTCATGCAGGCGGTGCTCGACGACGGTGACTGGGCGCTCAAGTCGGTGATCACCGGCGAGGTGGTGAAGGTCGTGAAGGCACGCCACCTCATGCGCCAGATCAGCCAGGCGGCGTGGGAGTGCGCCGATCCCGGCATGCAGTTCGACACCACCATCAACCGCTGGCACACCGCGGCCAACACCGGTCGCATCAACGGCTCCAACCCGTGCTCGGAGTACATGCACCTCGACAACTCGGCGTGCAACCTCGCCAGCCTCAACCTGCTGTCGTTCCTCGGAACCGATGATCGCTTCGACGTGGACGGCTTCCGCTCGGCGGTGGAGGTGGTGTTCACCGCGCAGGAGATCCTCGTCGGCAACGCCGACTACCCGACCAAGCCCATCGCCGAGAACTCGCGGAAGTTCCGCCAGCTCGGCATCGGGTACGCCAACCTCGGCGCCCTGCTCATGGCCCTCGGTCTTCCTTACGACAGCGACGGTGGCCGGGCGCTCGCCGCGTCGATCACCGCCCTGATGACCGGTCACGCCTACCTGACCTCCGCCCGCACCG
>JAGUVP010000058.1 GCA_020062805.1 Candidatus Bipolaricaulis sp. | reverse complement strand
CTCGCTCAAGGTCGTCATGACCGGCTCCGCGTCCGACCCCCTGACCTGGCAGGCCCACATCCGGAACAAGGCGCGCCGGGAGGCGCTCGCCCAGCGGTTCCGGGATCCGGCGGACCCGTTCCGGATCGTCATCGTCCGGGACATGTGGCGGATACCGGGTTCGATGCTCCGAGCCTGCACACGATGTACGTCGACAAGCCGATGCGCGGGCACGGACTGATGCAGGCCATCGCACGCGTGAACCGTGTGTTCAAGGACAAGCCCGGCGGGCTGGTGGTGGACTACCTGGGCCTGGCCCACGAGTTGAAGCAGGCGCTTGCTGTCTACACCGAGGCCGGCGGCATGGGTAAGACGGCGCTCGATCAGACCGAGGCCGTCTCGGTGATGATCGAGAAGGTCGAGGTCTGCCGGGGGCTGTTCCACCTGCCTGCGCCGCCGCCCAGCCCGTTCTATGTCTATGTGCTCGAATGCGATGGGGGAAGCCTGTACATAGGACATACGAACGACTTGATGCGTCGTTGGTGTGAACATCAGGCCGGTACGGCCAGCGATTGGACAAGACGACATCGTCCTCTCCGCATCGCTCACTACGAGCTGGCTCCTTCACTCGAAGAAGCTCTACGTATGGAAGCCGAATGGAAAACGGGGTTTGGCAGGCAACGCATCAAGCGACTCATCAAGTCGGGCGGGGCGCGGCAGGCAGGCCGGTTCGACTGGATGAAGTGGACGACCGGCCGCCCGCAGGACCGTCTCTCGCTTCTCCCTGCGGCCCAGGAGCACATCCTCACGCAGAAGGACGGAAAGGATCGGCTGCTGCGCGCTGTCACCGAGCTGTCGCAGGCCTTTGCGCTCTCGGTTCCCCATCCCGAGGCACTGGCCATCCGCGACGAGGTGGGGTTCTACCAGGCCGTGCGCGCGGTTCTCGCCAAGGGCGTCCCTGGCGAGAGAAAGACGGACGCGGAGCTGGAGCACGCCATTCGGCAGATCATCTCCAAGGCTGTGGTGTCGGACGAGGTGGTGGACATCTTCACGGCGGCTGGCCTGACGAAGCCGGACATCTCGATCCTCTCGGACGAGTTCCTCGCCGAGGTCCGGGGGATGCCCCATCGCAACCTCGCCGTCGAGCTCTTGCAGAAGCTCTTGAAGGGCGAGATCAGGAGCCGACGCCAACGCAACGTCGTCCAGGCGCGCTCGTTCGCCGAGCTGCTGGAGCAAGCGGTCCTCAAGTACCAGAACCGGGCGATCGAAGCGGCGCAGGTGATCGAGGAGCTGATCCAACTCGCCAAGGACATGCGTGACGCGAACGCTCGGGGGGAGGAGCTTGGGCTGACCGAGGACGAGCTGGCGTTCTACGACGCGCTGGAGACGAACGACAGCGCAGTCAAAGTTCTGGGCGACGAGACGCTCCGCGCGATCGCGCGCGAGCTGGTCGAGACGGTGCGCAAGAACGTGACGATCGACTGGACCCTGCGCGAGAACGTGCGTGCCCAACTGCGGGTGCTGGTGAAGCGGATCCTGCGCAAGTACGGCTACCCGCCGGACAAGCAGGAGAACGCCACCCGGACCGTGCTCGAACAAGCCGAGGTCCTGTCCGAGGCGTGGGTCGGTGCCACGCCGTGAGGCGGTGACAGCACGTGCCTACGACGGCCTCCCGGAAGCTCCGTTACCACATCGTGAACGTGTTCGCGCGCGGCGGGCACCTGACCGGCAACCCGCTCTGCGTGTTCGAGGACGGTTCCGGCCTCGACGACGCGACGATGCAGGCGCTTGCGCGGCAGTTCAACCTATCGGAGACGACGTTCATCCTGCCCTCGTCGCACGCAACGGCGCGGGTGAGGATCTTCACGCCGGACTTCGAGATGCCGTTCGCCGGCCACCCGACGCTGGGCACCGCGCACGTCGTGCGCTCCCTGCAGGCGAACCCGGTGGATCATCTGACCCTCGAACTGCAAGCGGGCATCATCCCCGTGCAGGCGCAGGGCGACCTTTGGACGCTGACGGCGAAGCGGGCAACGCACCGCGAGGTCGAGCT
>JAGUVP010000096.1 GCA_020062805.1 Candidatus Bipolaricaulis sp. | reverse complement strand
GCGCGACGACTGCCGGAGGGTGCGCCTCCCAAGCGCCCGGAATCCGGCACCGTGTCCGGGCCGCGGTCAGCGCGTGAGGGGAACTCCCAGGAGAGTCCCTCGGGGGCGAAGATCGGCGGCTGAGCGGGACGGGCGAACATCTGTTCGAGAAGGTATGCCGGTCGTCGGACGGACCCGGCGTTCTGCAACGGGTCTTGCAGTGGCCCGCGCAGGTAGGCTGCCGGCGTGGTTCACCTGCGGATCGTCGTGAGCCCTGAGCGCAGCGCTGCAGCGGCCGACCTGCTCCGGGGCGACGCGTCCGTGTGCAACCTGATCATGCTTCCCGGCGCGGGCCTGGACCCGGCCGGGGACGTGATGCTGTGCGACGTCGCGCCGGAGGACGCGTCGGTGATCGTGGCGGACCTTCGGGCGCTCGGCGTGCACCACGACGGCTCGATCGCGCTCGAGCATGTCGAGTCCGAGGTGTCAGACCAGGCGGATGCGGCCGTGGCCCATGCACGCGGGGTGCTCGCCGACGCCGTGGTCTGGGAGGAGGTCGAGACCCGCACGTCCGAGGGCGCGGAGTTGTCGTGGGCGCACGTGATCTTCATGGCGATGGCCGGGATCATCGCCGCGACGGGAATCCTGCTGAACTCGCCGATCCTGATCATCGGCGCGATGGTGGTCAGCCCCGATTTCGGGCCTGTGGCGGGCGTGTGCGTCGGGGTCGTGACGAAGAGGACACGGCTCGCGGCACGGTCGCTCGTGGCGCTTGCGATCGGGATCCCCACCGCGATCACCGTGGCGTGGGGGTTCACGGTCATCGGACGGGCCTCGGGGCTCATGCCGGAGACCTTCTCCGAGCTCGACCACGAGCTCGCCCACATCATCTCGAGCCCCGACGGCTACAGCCTGGTCGTCGCCGCCGCCGCCGGGGTGGTGGGCGTCATGTCCCTCACGAGCCAGAAGTCCGGTGCCCTCATCGGCGTGCTCATCTCGGTGACGACCATTCCGGCGGCGGCGAACATCGGCGTGTCCGCCGCCTACGGGGACTGGTCGTCATGGCGCGGGTCGCAGCTGCAGCTGCTGGCGAACGTGACCATGCTGCTGCTGTCGGGCATCGTCACGCTGGCCGCGCAGCGCCAGGTGTACCTGCGGCGACGCCGCCGGCATGTCCGCGAACTCGGGCGGCCAGGTGCCGTCACACCGTCGAGCCCAGCGACGACCACACCTCGAGCTTCGTCCGAATCCGCTGGATGACGTCCGTGGTGAAGTCGGATGTCGAGGCGATCCCGCCGAGGTCAAATGTGCGCACGCCGGCGGCGGTGGCCTCGAGCACGGACTCGTAGATCGCGCGTGATCCGAGCTCGGCCGCCGTGTGGCCCTTCCCGGCGGCATAGTGCAGGACGGCCGCGCACGACAGGATCATCGCCATCGGATTGGCGATGTCCTTGCCCTGCAGCGCCGGAGCGGTGCCGTGGGGGGCCTCGGCCATCGCGACGTCGGTCTCGAGGTCGTCGTCGAACGCGAGCAGGACGGACTCGGCGCCGGCGATCGATCCGAACATCGGCATGACAAGGTCGGAGAGGCAATCTCCGTCGCGGTTGAGCGCGGGAATGATGAGCGGCGACTGGGCGGCGCCGCCCACGAGGCCGGCATACGTGGCGTCGATGAGCACGGGCTCGTACTCGACGGCCGGATGCCTCGTGGCCGCGGCGTCCATCTCCTCCTTGAGCATGCCCTCGTAGACGGGGGAGACGGTCCACTTCGGCCCCCCGTACACCTTGCCGTTCATGCGGGCGGCGGTGCGGAAGGCGTACTCGGCGACGGCGCGACACGTCGAGCGCGTGATCTTCTCCGTGCGGAACGCGACCTCGTCAGGCGAGCCCTCGGCGCCCTCGCGCCACTGCTTTGCGCCATAGGCGTCCTCGACGGCCATCCGGACGACGGCGATCGGGTAGTGCGTGCCGCCGACGGGGGTGACGCCGGGGATCCGGCGACCCGTCCGGATGATGACCTTCCCGTCGACCTCCTCGCGCAGGATGCGGTTCGGGGAGCCGACGTCGTCCTTGCCCTCGGGCGTCACCGTCGCGGCCTTGATGCCGAACCCCGATGCCCGCATCGCCCGAGCGGCCTCGTGCACGACGGCGTTGTCCGTGGCACGCCGGCGATCGAGCGAGAGATCGTGCCGGTCGAGCGTGACCTCGAACCCCAGCACGTCGGGAGCCATGACCCGGAGCGCCTGATCGAGCAGCTCCTGGCCCGTCTCGTCGCCTTCGAGGACCGTGATCGTGAGCGCCATGCGTGCCCGCGACCCTAGCAACGGCCGCCGGACGCGGGAGTAGCCTCACGGTCGTGAGCGGATCGACATGCAGTTGGTGCGGTGCGCACGTCGACCCTGATGACGGCTTCCGCG
>JAGUVP010000287.1 GCA_020062805.1 Candidatus Bipolaricaulis sp. | reverse complement strand
GGAAAGAGGCAGCGCAAGCAGGGCCCGTTCTCAGGGAGAATCGGCATCGTCATCCCGTACGTCGCGAGAACCGCGGTGTAGATCCACGGGACGCCGTGTTTCACGCACACATCGTTGACCAGGTAGCGGGTATCCAGGTTGTCCAGCCCATCGAGGACGATGTTCACCTGCGGGACGAGTTCCTCCGCGAGGTCGACACCGAGGTGGGCGACATGGGGGGTGACGGAGACCTCGGGAGCGATGCGAGCTAGGTGTTCAGCCGCCGCTTCGGCCTTTGGGCGTCCGATGTCCCGCGGGGTGAACAGCGACACGCGGTGGAGGTTCGTCTCCTCGACCACGTCCCGGTCGACGAGGACGAGGCGGCCCACCCCAGCTCGGGCGAGGATCTCCGCAGTGTGCGTCCCCAGCGCTCCGCAGCCCACTACGAGGGCGTGGGATTCCCCGAGCCTGCGCTGCCCCTCCCTTCCCAACATGGGAAGGATCGCCTGGCGCGCGAACCGCGAAGTCGTCACTCTCTGATTGTTTCGCGCTCGCGACCTCCGAGCAACCCGAGCGAAGGGCGTTCCCGGCGCCGAACGGCCGTCGGGGACAAGCCCCAACGCTACAACGGCGTGCTTTCGCAGCGTCGGACCCTGTGTCCGACGGTTGTTCCGCGTCTGCGTAGCGTCGCAGCTCGTCTGCGACGGCCTTTCCCAGCGCGAGGTGAGGGTTCCGCAGCGGCGGACCTCGTGTCCGCCGGCCGTTCCGGGACCAAACGGCCGTCGGGCATAAAGCCCGACGCTACATTCGGTGGGGACGGCTTGGGATCGGTGAGGCGTTGCCCGCGAACCGTGTCCTGGGAACCGTTCCCGTCCCCCATTACGCATCGCCCGTCACCGGTCTCGGGAACCGGCCCGCCCTGCGTGCTGTATATTGAGGAGAAAAGGGAGGTAGCTATGTCCATACGGGCTGCACTGGTTGTCGTGTTGATGTTGGGCGTTGGAGGCGGCGTTCTCGCCGAGACGCCCCGTTACCTGTGGGCGGAGATCGCTGTGCCCGCAGGGGCGGTAACGAAGCTTCCTGGCCGTGCCGAAGAGCTGGGGGTTGCCACGGCCATCCTGTCCGAAGGTGCATTGGTGATCGGCGAAGAGCTGACCGAAGACGAATTCCGCGCCGGAGGAACCTACCTCTACCTCGATGGCGACCTGTTCCTGTTGGGGGTCTCGACCCCCACCGAGCGTGTGGTGTTGCGTGGGAACGCCACGAACGCGGAGCTGATCGTATGGGCAACCGATGGACTGGTTCCGCCCTCCGAGGCGTTCTTCGACCTTGCCCGCGAGTTGGGACTTCTCGATGAAGGGTGCACGATCAGCCTCGCGGTGAAGGAGCTCCCTCTCAAGCTGCCCCGGGTGCCGGAAGGGATGAACCTCGACCCGACCCTGTGGGCGCTGGTTGGGCATCCCGACTGGTTCGGCGCCGCGCGGGACTTCGGGCTGGAGCGCGTCGGTTTGCGGGTGCGCGTGGTGGCGGAGGCCGCGGGCGTGCTGGCGGAGAACCTTGAGCCTTACGTGCTCAGCTCCAGCGGGTCGTTGGTGAACCTCCTCATCCCGATCGCCCTGCTCCCCGAGCTAGGTCAGGACCCTGCGGTGGAGAGCGTTCGCCCGCCGTTCACCCCGTACCCTGCGGGAAGGTGATGCCGATGCAGAGCATGAGCCAGCGTTTGAATCTATGGTTCCGTAGCGTCGCACCCCGTGTCCGGCGCCAGGGCGTCGGGCATGAAGCCCGACGCTACAACGAGTGTGGGTTCCGTGGCGTCGCAGCTTGTCTGCCTGCTGCAGGCAGGTCTGCGACGGTCGTGCGAGGTTCTGTAGCGTCGGACCCTGTGTCCGACGTCGGCGTCGGGGATGAACCCCGACGCTGCGCAACCCCGAAGGCCGTCGGGCATGAAGCCCGACGCTACGAAGGCCACGGCCGTCGGGGACAAGCCCCGACGCTACTGGTCTTGGCCTTGGTTTTCGCATTCGGAAGCGTCGCGCTGGGCCAAGTGGAGATCCTCGCCCTCGATGCCGATCGGGCGGCGTGGGAGGCGGTCGCGTCCCAG
>JAGUVP010000241.1 GCA_020062805.1 Candidatus Bipolaricaulis sp. | reverse complement strand
GCCGGCAAGCCACCACCCGCCGGGAGAGGCGTTCCAGCGCTACTTGGGGATCCTCCACAGCCGCACCGTCCCGTCGCGGGATGTGGTCACGACCCTTTCCCCGTCGGGGAACACAACAAGGCCCCAAATGCTGTCGGTATGACCCACGTGCTCGGTCAGCATGGCCCGCGCCCCCAGGTCCCACACCTCGACCTTGTTCGAGAACCCGCCGACGAAGACCGTTGCCCCATCGGGGGAGAAGGCCATCGCGTACACGGAACTGATCCGCCCAGCGCGGAGGCGCATCGCCTCCTCCCACGTATCCGTGCGATAGAGGCGAATCTCGCCGGGGTTGGTCACGCACCCGAGGTACCGGCCATCCGGGGAGAAGGCGACGAAGTAGACGTTGATCCCCGCCTGGATCGCGTCCTGGCGCAAGCGAAGGGTGTCCACGTCCCACACGCGCACGTAGCCATCGCAGCCGCTCGTGGCGATCGTCCGGCTATCCGGCGAGAACGCCACGCACCGCACCCACCCCATGTGCGCCCGATCCTTGGTCTCGGCGTCCACGAGCCGGGGCTCGATGAGCAGCCCAACCTCAATCCACGACCCCGTGTCCCACAGCCGCACCGTGCCGTCGAACGCTCCGGACGCGAGAAGCGTTCCATCTGGAGAGAAGGCCACCGTCCACACCGAGAACCGGTGGGCGTACTTCTTGAACAGGAGACTGCCCGAGGAGATCTCCCATACCATGATATGGCCGTCCTTGTCCCCGGCGGCGAGGAGCCGACCGTCGGGGGAGACGGCGAGGGAAACCACAAACGCCTCCGCACCCCGCAGGGTTCGGTCTGCTCGATCGGGATTTGCCCACGACCGGAGCTCCACCATCCGGTTCTGGGCCACGGCGAACGTCTCGTGCCCGATCCTCGCCAAGGCATGCTCGTCGAACGTCCCCTCGATCACCCCTTGCGCTGCTCCTGTCAGCCCGACGCTTCCCAACACGATCAGGAAGATGATCCCTGCGTAGCGCACCATCGCTGGCCTCCTTGATGTGCATCCTACCCCACCCAGGCCTTATCCTGCTACCATCGTGGGGATGAACCGCAAGCTGGCTTGGGTGGGGATGAACCTGCTTCCATCCTTAACCCCGCGGCGACGGGATCTTCTCCTTCGACGCTACGGCGGGCCGGTCCAGGCATGGGAAGCGCTCGCGGCGGGAGTGCCCGACGATCTCCGCTCGGAGATCGGGGACACGGCTCGGTCCGAAGTTCACCAGGCCGATCCGGAACGGGAACTCCTCCTGGCCGAACAAGCCGGGGCACGGGTTCTTACCCTGGACGACCCTGACTATCCGGCCGTACTCCGGGATATCTCAGCCGCGCCACCCGTGGTGTACGTGCTCGGGAGCCTCGAACCTGAGGACACGCGCGCGGTGGCGATCGTCGGCACCCGCAGGTGCACGAGCTACGGACGGTTCGTGGCGAAGAGACTCGCTTCCGAACTCGCAGGCCAGGGGGTGACCGTGGTGTCCGGGCTCGCCCCGGGGATCGACGCCGCGGCTCACGAGGGAGCCTTGACCTCTGGGCGCACGGTCGCCGTCCTCGGCACCGGGCTCGGGAATCCGTACCCAGCGGGCATCGAGCGCCGGATCGAGGAGATCTCCCAGCGCGGCGCCGTCTTGTCCGAGTTTCCCTGGATGACGCGCGGATCCCAGTGGACGTTTCCCCGTCGAAACCGGATCATCGCCGGCCTCGCCCAAGCCGTGGTCGTGATCGAAGCGCCAGAGCGGTCGGGTGCGCTCATCACCGCTGACTACGCTCTGGCCCAAGGAAAGGACGTCCTCGCCGTTCCCGGACCGATCACGTCGGAGGCGTCTCGAGGATCGAACCGACTCATCCAGGACGGGGCAAAGCTCGTTCTCTCCGCCACAGACATCCTGTCCGAGCTCGGGATGCCGTCGCTCGCTCTCCCTCCCCCGCCGAAACTCGCCCCCGATGTCCAACGGGTGTACGACCTCCTCTCCCAGGAGCCGCTCGACCCTTCGGAGATCGTCGGTCAAACAGGTTTTCCCCACGCACGGGTATCCCAGATCCTCCTCGACCTCCTGCTGTCAGGCCATGTGCACGAACTCCCGGGCCGGAAGTACGTCCGGGCGTGAAATGTAGCTTCCATTACAGATCAGAAACGGATTCCCCGCTATACTCCTCCCGGTTGTCCCACGGACGACGCCCCCGTGGGCCGTCCATGATGGACGAACAGGAATTGCTGAGATGAAGCAAGGGAGGCGACGATGAGGAAGACTTTGTTGTTCGTGTTGTTCTGTGCGCTCGCTCTGACCGCGTGGGCGACCCCGCAGAGGCTGGCGTTCATCTTGGACGCGTCGGATTCGATGAACATCGCCCTTGACGGAGGCCCCACGAGGTTCGTGTGGGCGAAGGAGGCCCTGACACGTGCCGTGGACTGCCTTGCCCTGGACACGGTATTCGCGATCACGGTGTTCGGCCACCGGATCCCGAAAACGCAAGAGCCTGCGACGTGCCGGGATATCGAGATAATCGTCCCATTCCAGGCGTATGGGGCGGCCGAACGGGTGGCAGTTGCGGCCAAGATCGCGGGGTTGGAGGCGATGGGGAAGACCCCTCTCGCCGAGTCGCTCAAGTTCGTGGCCGCCCGAGTTCCCCCGCCAGCCCGCATCGTGCTGCTCACGGATGGAGGGGAGACGTGCGGCGGGGATAAGCTTGCCGAGGCCCGGCGTCTGGTAGCTTCCGGGTACACGATCGATGTCATCGCCGTTGGCCTTACCCCCGACCTTGAGCTTCGTCTCAGGGCCCTGGCAGAGATCGGGGGCGGCAAGTTCGTGATCGCCCACGACCCCGCCGACCTTCCTGCGCTGTTCTGCGAGTTGGTGGCGCCGGTCCCGCCTCCTCCGCCTCTTCCTGCAATCCCGGATTGCCTTGCTAAGTACAAGGTGGATTCGGAGATCGTGGCTCTGCTCGTGAAGCACCTCCCCTACGATCCGTGCACCGATCCGATGTGGAACGTCATCCTCTGCTTCCTAGAGCAGAACCCCCCGGACAACGTGATTGTGGGAACCGACGGTGACGACGTGCTGTTTGGAACGCCGGGCAACGACGTCATCCTTGGGCTCGGCGGCGATGACCAGATCTTCGGCTTCGCCGGGAACGACCTCCTCATCGGAGGTCCGGGGAACGACCTGATCCAGGGCGGCGACGGGGACGACCTCATCCTCGGTGGCCCGGGGAACGATCTCCTGTTCGGCGGCGCCGGCGATGACATCGTCTACGGCGAAGACGGCGACGACCGGATCGAAGGCGAGGCTGGAAACGACAAGCTGTTCGGCGGTCCGGGCAACGACATCATCCTCGGCGGGTCTGGGTGCAACGTGATCGATGGTGGGCCAGGGAAGAACTTCGTCTACGACGAAGGGACCTGCGCCCCTCGACCGGTGACCCCCGTGTGCACGCCGGTCTGTACACCCCCTGCCCCACCGACCCCCAAGCCTTCCGTCTCACCCGTGTGCCAAGTCGCACCCGAGATCAAGACGGTCGTTGAGGGCGGCAGCATCGTTCTCCGGGCGATCGTACACGATCCCGATGGTGATCCCGTTCGGGTAACCTGGTCTGCGCCCAAGGGGCAGTTCTCCGATCCTCATGCGTTCGAGCCGACGTACTACGCGCCATGGGTCAAATCCTGCGACGGCGAACTGGTGGAGATCACCCTTACCGCAGTCGACGCCTGCGGCGCGCAAGCGGTAGACAAGCTCATTCTCCACGTGCTCAACCTGAACAACCCGCCGGCTGTGGACGCAGGGCCTGACCTCGCGGTGGACGAAGGCGGCAAGGTGAGGCTCCTCGCCTCGGCGTGCGATCCAGACGACGATGCGTTGAGCTTCCTGTGGACCATCAGCTGCGGCCGTGGGACGCTCGACAACCCACGAGCGCTTCAGCCCGTCTACACCGCACCCCTCACCAGTCGCTGCGAAGGGGAAACGGTCGAGCTCACACTCACCGTCACCGATGCCTGTGGTGCAGTGGCGAGGGACACGATGCGCGTCCACATACGGAACCTGAACAAGCCCCCGTGGGCCGATGCCGGTCCGGACCTCCAGGTGCCGGAGAAGGCCCAGATCATGATCCTCGGCAAAGCGGGAGACCCAGATGGGGAGAAGCTCGCCGTGTCGTGGTGGGCGAGCGCGGGTACGCTCATCAACGCCGACACCTTGTGCCCGATCTTCATTGCCCCTGAGGTCGAGGGTTGCGATGCAATCAACGTCACGGTAACCCTGTGCGTGATGGATCCGTGCGGGGCGGTTGCTCAGGACACGATGGTGATCAAGGTTCTCAACGTGAACCGGCCGCCGCAGGTGAAGGCGGATCCGTAAAGACCCCTTGCTTCTAGACCCAAGAAGAGGGGCCGCCCGTGGGCGGCCCCTCTTCATCTTCGATTCCCCGAGGATCAGCTCTTCCCCAGCTTGTTCTTGATCTCGCCCAGGGTATCCAGTATCCGGAACACCACGATCAGCAGCTCGCACCAGATCCGTACAGCGATCGGCCCGAGGATGAGGGTCACGATGCCGCTCAGCACCTGAGATCCCCCTCCGTAACGGGCCGAGGCGCCATTCACAATGGACACCAGTCCGAACACCATACACGCCAGAACGCCGATCCAGAAGATGACCTGGATCGCCACCGGCGTGAACATCTTTCGGAACGTGAGGTACTCCTGCATGGTTGCCTCCTTTGGAGGGGCAGTATAGGGAACGGGGTTCAGGGTTGACAACCCTGCGATGCCTTCTCCCGCACCGACTCCGCGCAGCCCACCCGCTCGGGAAGGCAGAAGAGCCGCGGTAGACCTGCCGCCACAGCCTCGCCGATCGGGTTCCCCCTGCGGGCGAGGAAGTGGGCCAGATGGGAATGGAGGCACTTCACGCGCCTGGGGTTGCTCAGCCCGGCAATCCCCGTTTCCATCCGGTCGAGGGCGTTCACCCGACGGAGGAACTCCCGGTCTTCGGAGGAGAGAAGAGTGAGCCGCTCCTTGCGGTAAGCGTCATGGGCAGCGGCGTACCGGGAAGACAGATCGGGCTCAGCAGCGAGTCGGGCCTCGAACCTCCGCACCGCTCCCGCAGATTCGAGGCGCGAGACCTCGGCAGCGAGGAACGGACACGAGAGCCAGAACAAGGTTGGGAACACGATAAACTCGCTTCCCGTCCGATGCAGCGGATGAGTGAAGATCACCTGTGGGTACCCGTACGGGCAGCGGTGGGCCACCGCGAGGGCCCCCGTCGGCGGACGGCCGAGCTGCCACTCCACCGTCACACGGTCGTGGGGAGCAAGCATCTCAGCTCCCTCAGGCCGCACGGGAGAGGGCATCGGCGAGCGCCCACTCCCGGAGGGAGATCGTGTCCCGTCCCGCGAAGCCCAGAGGTCGGAATGCGTTGAGGACAGTGCGGATCGCATCCTCGGTCGTCACCTCCCGTCCCAGCAATGACGACAGATCGCCGACCGCGGACGGCCGGGAGGGAACCCCCTGGGGGCAGTACCCAGCCCGATGGGCGAGGAGAACGTCCTCCATCTCGACCATGTCCGGAGAGAAGAGGAGCGTGCCGTGGTGGAGGAGTGCTCGCCGCCTCAACTGGGCCGAGCCGGAAACCTTCGACCCGCAGACGAACACCGCCCCGTCCCTCTCGTCCGTCTCCGCTCCCAGCCTTTCGTGGATCGCCTGGGCGAGAAGCCTGGAAATCGTGTTCTGGGATTCTCGCACCGATGTCCACGGAGAAACCAGCGAAAGGAACAGGGAGAAGTTGAGGTTCCCCGGGTGATGGTACACCGCGCCTCCACCCGAAGCCCGCCCGACCACGGGAATCCCGAGCCTGTGGCACGCCGCGAGGTCGGCCTCGTCCTCGACCCTCTGCCCCCGCCCCACCACCACGCACCTCCCGTTCCGCCACACGCGCAGGGTCGGTTCGATCACGTTCTGAGCGACTCCTCGAAGGATCGCCTCGTCGAGGGCAAGGTTGAGACGCGGGTCGCGGTACGCGAGGTCGAGGAGAACCCTCATCGCAGCAAGGCGTACGCGTCAGCAGCACGAAACGAGGTCCGGGCAAGCGGCGTGGAGACCACGGCTCTGAACCCAAGCCTTCCCGCTCTCTCTTCCCAGAGGCGGAAGTCGTCCGGAGGCACGTACCTCTTCACCGGGAGCTGGCGCGGTGTGGGACGCAGGTACTGACCGAGGACCACCACGTCTGTCCCCACCTCTCGCAGGTCGCCCAGGGCTTCGCCCACCTCGTCGTCTGTCTCGCCGAGCCCGAGGAGAAGGGACGACTTCGTGACGAGATCGGGGGACATCTCCTTGAGGGCGCCCAGAACAGACAGCGAAAGGTCGTACCCCGCACGACGGTCACGCACGTACGGAGTCAGCCGTCGCACCGTCTCCAGGTTGTGCCCCACCACGTGAGGCTTCACCGCAAGGACCGTCTTCAAGGCGTCTCGGTCTCCGGCGAAGTCGGGGATGAGCGCCTCCACGATCGCCCGCGGCGCTCGGCACCGAACGCTCCTGATAGCCTGCGCGTAGTGGGTCGCTCCTCCATCGGGGAGGTCGTCCCGATCCACCGAGGTCAACACCGTATACCGCAGCCCGAGCTCAGCCACGAGGTCGGTCAGACGCTCCGGCTCGCCGGGGTCGGGGGGCAACGGG
>JAGUVP010000005.1 GCA_020062805.1 Candidatus Bipolaricaulis sp. | reverse complement strand
CGTCCTACTACCGCCACGGCCCCCACATCTGCCGCGTGCTTCGACGAAGCCCGACGTTGCTGCGGATGACGCGGTGCATCCTGGGCTGGGCAGCGCATGGCTGGCTTCGATGGTCGGCGGGTCGTCGTCGATGAAGTTCGAATCGATGTCGCTATGGATGCCAGGGCTGGCCGTCGCGCTGGCCGTCCTGGCCGTCTGGACGGGGCTCCTGTGGCGTCGTCGCGCCCGCACGGCGGAGTGGCGCCAGCGACCGGCTGCCCTGCGTGATGCTCAACTCCTCAGCGTGGAGGCGGAGTACCGGTCAAAGGGCGCGCGACCCATCGTGGCCAGGGTGGACAGAGCCTACCGCCTGCCGAGCGGCCGAGTGACGCTGATGGAGCTGAAGACACGGTCGACGGCGGTGGTGCTGCCTTCGGATGTGATCCAGTTGTCGGCGCAACGCATCGCGCTGGAGGATGAGTTGGGGCTGCAGGTGTCGGACGAGGCGTTCGTGCTCATTCCTGCCCGCGCCCCCGCGCCAGTGGCCGTGCGATCAGTCCAGCTGATGTCTCGCGCCGCGATCGACGCGCTCGTCGAGCGGCGTTGGCAATTGATGGATGGGGTGGAGGTTCCGCGCTGGCCCGAGTGCGAGCACGTCTGTCGCCGTTGTGGGCAAAGTGCGGCTTGCCGTGCCGCCGGCGAGCGATTGGTCGGGGCAGTCCGAAGGCAGCAGAGGTTCTAGCGAGCGCTTCGGCTGTTTTGGGGCCTCCGGCAGGAGGGGCCCTTTCGGTCCATCCTGGGCGCTTCGAAGCTTCGTCCCGGCAGCTAGCGCGCGAGCAATCTCGTGATCGGGCCGTTGACCGCTGTAAACGCGCCGATGACACCATCGAACACGAAGTCAAGCGCTCTCCCGTAGCCTTGGTTCACCGTGGCGGTGTCGAAGCCCAGTGCCTGCAGCGTCGCCAGGGCTCGACCGAACGACTCATGTGCATCGGCGATCCGCAGGTCGTTCGTGAGGAACAGTGGAGCCATGCGATCGTTCCGGTTTGCCCAGGTCTCCGGCTCGGTTGTGCGGACGAACGCTTCAACTGCTTCCTGTTGCGCGTCCAGGTGCTCCACGATGTTGAGAAGGCCCTCAAGCAGCTTGAGGCTGCCCAGATCCTTCACGCTCTGCGCCGGGCAGCCGGCCTTGCGCAACAGCTGGCGCATGAAGCCGTCCGGCACTCGCTGCCAGAGTTCGTGCAGGCCCTTGCATCGCACAAGGAAGGCCTGCTGTGTCATCTTCAACGGCGCTACCTGCGCAAGCCGGGAAAGCTGTGGGTAGCTGGTCCACCAGTTGGCTTCGACCTCGGCGCGCGAGAACCCGACCAGTTCGGCTGGCTCTCTCGGGATTCCAACGGCTTCGCTGAGCTTGGAGAGGTTGTCGCCGAGATCGAGGATCTGGTCCAGCAGGCGCATCGTCTTGGAAACGACGTGCTCCTCATTGAGGTCCGTACCGGCAATGCGCCCCTCGTCCACGACGAAACGATGGGCATGGACGATCTCCCGATCGGGCTTGGGCTTGTACAGTTCCCGAATGGGAACTCGGATGAGGTTGCGACCGACGCGCACGCAGTCCGAGAACGCCCACTGACCGCGGTAGGAGGGATTCGTGCCGCCGTGGCGGCTGGGCATGCTCTCGTAGAACGAGCTCTGCTCATACCGCTCAAGGAACCGGTCATCGAGGTAGATCCGGCCGCCGTGGAGTTGGGCGTTGGCACGTGCGCGTGTCATCGGGCCGTCGAGGCCCGGCCACTGGAGGCCTTCGGCTGTCTGCTCCGGGCAAAGCTCGCAAGACACCGCCGCGACGGTGGCCCAGACCTGAAGGAGCAGACCATGCTCGTCCTTTCGGATGTCACCATCGCACCAGTTGCCTTCGCTCTTCAGGTCGATGTGGTCCTGGCCTGCCATCAACGCGAGAAGCTCGGGCGTGTCCGGCATGAGCGCTGAGTAGTAGAACGAACGGACCCCGACTGCGCCCCGCATCCACAGGTACTTGCGGAGGTATTCGTTGGACATCCGCCAGCAGACGTTACGCGAGACCTCCCAGTGGTAGTTGGCCGAGACCTCGCCTTCTGCAACACCGAACTCTGGAAGACCGAGGTCGTCATAGACGAGGCGCTGCTTGTCGTTCCCTAGGCATGTGGCGGTGAGGCCGAGGGCCATCCACACCTTCTCGGCCAGGCTATAGGTATAGAAGGAGCCGTCACCCCAGGAGGCCACGATGTAGTCGTAGCCGGACACGGAAGGTGTGAACTCGGCACAGGCCCCCTTCTCGCGCAGCGAGGGCACCGAGTACGACACGACGCCATTGCTGCCGGCCTCGAGCACGCCGAGGTTGTCAACATCTGCTTCCGGCACCGCGGCCATGACAAGGTGCACGACCTCATCGCGTGTTCCGCTCGCGTCCTTCTCTTCCGACAAGGCGCTGACGTCGACTCGCTCCTGCGGGTCTAGGCCGATCGGGGAGAGCAAGCGGCGCAGCTTCTCCGGCACGAGATGGTGCGGAACAGGGAATGTGGCCAGGTAATCGATCGGCATGATCGAGTGTAAGCAGCCCTATGCGGCCGGTTGAGATGCGACCGCAGCGCTGATGCTCACGCTGCCCAGGACCCCGGGCCTCCACCCTGGTGATCGGTCAGGCTGATATCGCGGGACCAGGTCTAGGGCGCGTTGGCGCCGGTCTCAGGGGGAACATCGTTTCCAGCCCGACCTATTCGGTCGGCGGAGATGCCGGTGCCGCGCTGACTGCGGGACCGGCGCGAAGCTGATCCAGGACCGCCTGCAGGCGTGCCAACAGGTCGTCGTAGGTCACGATGTCGACGACGCCCTTGGAGTCGCGACGCAGCACTTCAAACTCGCGCCGCTGAGCATCTGACAGCGCGTTGCTGCGCCCCGTGATCACGATGCCAGTGGGGTTGATGATGCGGATCTTGAAGCCCGCGGGCAGCTGAGGTCCGAGCAATTCGGTGAGATAGGTCTCGCCAGTCGGCCCCCATCGGTTCAGGTGCCTGAGGTAGTGCGTGACCTGGCCCATGGCGCCGATCAGATCGCGCATCGGGAGGTGGTGGTCGCGGTAGCGAGCAGG
>JAGUVP010000223.1 GCA_020062805.1 Candidatus Bipolaricaulis sp. | reverse complement strand
GAACAGGCAGTTCTCCGCGTAGCGGCAGGCGTCGAGGAACAGGGGGACCCCGTGGGCCCGAGCGAGCGCGGACACAGCGCGGACGTTCCCCATCGACACCGGCTGCCCGGCGGTGGTGTTGTTCGTGACGGTGAGCATCACCGCCGGGATTCGTCCCGACGGGTTGCGAAGGAGCGCCTCCAGGGCCGCGAGGTCCATATCGCCCTTGAACGGCCGATCGAGGTCGGGGTCCAGGGCCGCGGGCACCGGGAGATCCATCGGCTTCCCGCCGTTGGCGAGCACATGGGCCCGTGTCGTGTCGAAGTGGGCGTTCGACGGTACGATGTCACCGGGCTGAAGGAGGGTCGAGAAGAGCACGTGCTCCGAACCTCGTCCCTGGTGGGTGGGCAGGACGTAAGGGAAGCCGGTGATCTCCTGGACCGTCTCCCGAAACCGGGCGAACGACCGGCTCCCCGCGTAGGATTCGTCCCCCTCCATGAGGGCCGCCCACTGCGCCTGGGACATCGCGCCGGTACCAGAATCGGTGAGGAGATCCACGTACACGTCGTCGCTCCCCAGGTTGAAGACGTTGTAGCCCGCCTCCCGTAGGAGCCGTTCTCGCTCCTCGCGCGGCGGGCGGCGGATCGGCTCCACGACCTTGATCCTGTAGGGCTTCGCCCACCCTGAATCATCCACAGTTCGCCTCCTGGTTCAGCGATCGAAATAGAAGTGGATCCCGGTGCCGAACGCCATCCCGAATCCCGCGTCCCGGTGCCACAGGAAACCGAACTCCACGTTCACGCTCAGACTACGTGCAAACGGGAGTGCGAGGTCGATCCCTCCGCACAGGCTCGCCGCTGGAACCCGCTCAGGGAAGTAGTACGCCCCCCCGAGGGCGAGGTACAACCCGGTGAGATCGGCCTGCGCCAAACGCACGAGGCCCCTCGCCCCTGCCACGCCCCACAGATTTTCGTCAGCGGAAAACAGGAAAGCGGTTCCCTCCAGGCCGAGCGTGTCGGTCGTCCAGTACCGTATGGAGACCCCAAACACAGTGGGGATCGTGAACTGCATCCCCACCCCAAGCCCCGGGCTTCCCGCCGCGCCCCCCACAATCGCCACGGCGAGCAATATCCCTACGATCACAAGCCTCCACACATCGCCCTCCTTGGAAACCCATTGTAGCCCCCACGGCCCTGATTTGACGAGATGCGCATCCGCTCGCTATGCTACCCCTCATATGACGTATGAACAGGTCCTGGAGGCATGGCGCCGAGGGGGGGCATCACGAGATCGTGTTCTCGTCAAGCTTTCTCAGGAAGATGTCCTGGGTTGGGCCACCCGCCTCCTCCCTGGACCGGCAGAGAGCCGGCGCCTCGCAGCAGCACTCCTCTCTCGGTCTCCTCACCCCGAAGACGCGCTGACCTTTCTTCAGCGACTCGCCACTGACGGAGACCGCCACACCCGCGACGCTGCCGCTCACGCCGCGGGGGGCCTGCTGATACAGCACTTCGACGAGGTCTACCCCATCCTCGGCGCGTGGAGAACCGACAGCAACCCGCTCGTGCGCCGGGCAGTCGTTCTCATCGCCGGCGTGGCCGCTGATCCACTCCGCCTGGACCGCGTCGGGCCGCTCTTACGGCTCCTCGATCCCCTGCTCACGGACCGGGCGATCGAGGTACGTAGCGCCCTCGAAGGAGTGTTCTCCCACGCGCTGTTCGCAGCTTACCCCGACGACACGTTCGAGTGCCTTACGTGCTGGTCAGCCTCCCACGACGAACAGGTGCTGTGGCACGTCGCAACCGCCCTCGCCGGAGCACCCTCCCCTATGGCCCGTCGGGCGCTGATCGTCCTGCGTAGGGTCGCTCTCGACGAGCGCCGCTATGTGCGCGGCGCGGTCGCCCGAGCCCTCGTGCGTCTTGCCGTGACCTGCCCGGACGCGGTAGCCGGTGAGCTCCGCCGGTGGCTGGAAGATCCAGAGCGGGGATCCATCGCACGCGAGGCGTTGGGCCGGATCGGCGAAGAGGTCACAAGTTCAAAACCTGTGGCTGCCCGTTCTCGTTCCGCCGGCTGATCGCGGCGCGACCTGAGCATGAGCTTGCTCCGTCATGGCGTAGTCGAGATCTGCACTACCCGGTATGATCGAGCGTGAAATGGAGGGTGGATCGGTACCTCGCGCGGGAGATCGTGCCGCCGTTTCTTGTGGCCATCCTCGCGTTTCTCGTGTTTATCGGCCTCGAGCTCGTGATCACGCTCTCGGATACCGTGTTCGCCCGCGGCGCCGGGGCAACCGAGCTTCTGCGCCTTGTTCTCTATAAGCTCCCAACTCTGTTCAGCTACGCAATCCCTGCCGCAGCCCTCCTGGCTACGTTCCTCGCCCTGGGACGGTTGGCAGGAGACCGAGAGCTCCTCGCGTTCCAGACGCTTGGCTACTCCTTGCGTCGGCTGACCGTACCCTTCCTTCTGTTCGGCGCCCTTGTGAGCGGGGTTTCGTTCACCCTCGGTGAGTTCGCAGTCCCTTCTGCTGAAGCCGCCTACCGCCAAGAGCTTCTTACGATCCTCTACCGGGGCGCGATCCCCCAGGTACAGCAGGCTGTGTTCTTCCGCGGTCTGTACGGGGAAACCTACTACGTGGAGCGGAGTGAGGGCGACCGTCTCATGGGAATCCTCGTGTACGATCTCACCGGCCGGATCTACCCTGTAGAGGGTCGCTTCCCCACCGTGATCACTGCCCACGAAGGCCGCTTCCAGGGGGGGACGCTGGAACTCACCACAGGGAGGGTGCTCCGGTTCGCGGCCGACGGCAGCCTGAACGAGCTGGTGCGGTTCGAGCGCCTCACCGTCGAGGTCGAGGAGGACCTGCGGCGGGCTGTGCTGGGGGGGAAGACCCCGGCCGAGATGTCCCTCCGCGAGCTTGGAGAGCGGATTCAACTCCTCCAGCGTTCCGGACTCGACCCACGATCGCTCGTTGTCGAGTACCACTCGAAGATCGCGGTCTCCGCTGCCGCATTCGTGTTCGTCTTGTTCGGAGCGCCGTTGGGCGTGCTTCTCGGCCGACGAGGCCGGGCCGCTGGCGCCATCGCCGGGTTTCTCCTCGCTGCGGCAGCGCAAGGAATGTTCGTGTGGGCACGGGCCCTTGCTCAGCGCGGGGTCATTCCCCCGTACCTCGGGGCGTGGCTTCCTCACCTCGGGTTCGGGATGCTGGGGTTGTTCCTCCTCGTAGTCGTGGACCGCCTCCGGCTGCGCGGCGTGCTACCATTCCTGTTCGTGTTGGCCGTGGCGAGTCTGCACGTCGAGGCCACACCGCCGTTCTCTTCGTTCCGAGCCGACGCGCTCGTGGTAGGTGAGGGGGCCACGGTTCTCGAGGGCCACCAGGTCCGCGCTGAGTTCGGGGAGTACACCCTAGAAGCAGACATCCTCCGCGCCCGCGAGCATGCCACGGGGTGGGAAATCGAAGCGGAAGGAGCTGTGCTTACGAGCAGCGACAGTGAACTACGGGCATCCCAGCTCTTCGCCCAACTCAGCCCAGATGGAGAGCTGAGCATGGTCAACGCCCAGCAGTTCAGCGGCGCGTCCTCGTTCAAAGGTACGGAGAAAGAAGAAACCCTCCTTTACTCTGGAGAACAGGGGGAAGCGCTGTTTGCCTCGGGCAAGCTCGTTCGTGTGGAAGCGCACCGGGTTCGCTTCACCACCTGCCCGTGCTTCCCGAAAGCGCCCTACACCGTGGAGGCCGATGAGTTCGTGCTCGTTCCCGAGCAGTGGCTGTTCGCCCGGTCCGTGATCGTGACGTCGTTTGAGATCTCCGTAGGGTGGCTGCCCTTCTACGTCGCCCGATTGGGTGAAGAGGGGTTCCCGTTGTTCCCCGAGTTCGGATGGCAAGAGGGCGCCCTGTTCCTGAAGTGGGCGGTTCCGTGGTCGTTGGGGGAACGGATCGCGGGCGCGATCGGTGTCACCTGGTATCCCGTCGCAGGGCGTTTCGACCCGTCGCTGCGGGCGATGTGGGAACAGGGTTCCCTCACGCTGTCTCCCTCCTCCCTCCGGTTGCGCTTCGCCGGAGAAGGATACCCAGGGTCGTGGGCAGGGACGATCAACCTGACCCCAACAGTGCAACAGGCGGACCTCTCCGGAAGAGCATCCGGGTGGGACTGGTCAGTGCTGTGGGGCCAGGTCGAAAGCGACGGAGAGGTTCGCTACGAACGCCGGCCCGAGATCACCTTCGGGCACACAGAGCGGGACTCGCTGGGAGGAGACCTTGCGTTCCGCCTCTCAGGCGGGGTGTTCCGCGAGCTGGGGATCGAGAGCTGGCGGCTCGCTCTGGCCGTCACCTGGCACCGTCGGTGGAAGGTCGGCCCGTTGTTTTTCTCCCTCCCCGTGCAGGCAACCTTCGCTCAGTACCCAACGGAAGAGCGACTCACAGGGTCGGTCACCCCAGCTCTGTCGTGGGGACCGTTCTCCCTCTCCTACCACGGGCGAACCGGGATCGGTCGGTCGCCGTTCGGGTTCGACACAGACCCTTCCCAAAGCCAGATCTCGATCGGGTTCTCCGCCCAGGTGGGAGCATGGCACGAACGACTCAGTTGGGGATGGGACCTCGTCGGTGGCGAGCCGCTCCCTCTGAGATGGATCGTCTACGGATCTAGCTTCTCGTCCGATCTCTCGTTCAACTTCCCCCTCTCCATGAGCCGAGCCAAGTGGGCGCTCACCATGCAGAGTGGTCCCAGCCACCTCTCTGTGGAAGGCGGACTGCGCGGAGACAGCTTGGCGTGGGCAGACACGGTAGCGCGGCTTTTCTGGTCAAGTAGAACCTTCGACCTGTTCGTCGCCACCCGGATGGGGATGACCCCGCTCGCGTTGGCGCGCATCGCGTTGAGCGTGAGCTGGGAATTGAGCCCTGACTGGTCTCTGTCCGGGGCGATCGAGTACGACCACCGTACAGGGCTCCTCCTGCAGCTGGAAGGAACCATCGTGCGCTCAATCGCGGGGTGCCTCCGCATCGGCCTCGTTGCTGGTCTGGGAGGGATTCGCGTCGTACTCGAGGTTCCAGCGTTCCCCCAGGCCAAAGTCCGGTTCGCCCCTCTCGACGAGGGACTGAGTTTCGGGGAGTAACCCAAAGAAGCGGGGGGCCGAGGTATAATGGAATCAAGTATGGCCAGGAAGAAGACAATCCCGGACTGGCTGACTGCTGCCCGGGGTGGGATTGCATTCGCCATTCTCGGCCTCACCCCCATCGGGCCATCGGCTCTGCGAACGGTGGCGTTCCTCCTCCTCATTGGGTGGACCACGGACATGGCCGATGGACGGCTCGCGCGGCGGTGGGACAAGGATCCAAGTTGGATCGGCGAGCACGAATTCCACATCGACATGCTGATGGTCCTCGCCTCGGCCATGTACCTTATCCTGACCGGCCTCGTCCCCGCCGTACCCGGAGCGGCCTACCTTCTTGCGGGAGCCATCGTCTCCCTGGGGGTGCTTTGGAGGACGGGCGGGTTTCTGCGGTTCAAGTCGGTGACGATGATCCTCGCCTGTCCGTGGGTGTTCTTGCCGTTCGTGGTTGCCTTGTGGCACGATCCGGTCGTCGTTTATGCAGGTCTCATCTGGATGACTGCGGCGCTGATCCTCGACTGGCGCCGGTTTCTCGGAGTGGTGGGCGAGTTCCTAGCCGGAGCCCGCGCCTTCCTCCGCCGATCGTAGCGGTTCCGATCCACCGGAGTCCCCCGGCCGCGCCTGACGCATTGAACGCAGAGCACGCAAGGAGATGCCCGATAAGCTCCTTGGCTCGCTCCGAATCTCAGGCTCCGCGTGAGAACCTATTCCTGCACATCCTCTACGCAGGAGGAGAGCGAATCAGAGGAGACGGGTGGGCGTACGGCCGAGGTGGGCGTAGGCCCGCTCACTGGCGACACGCCCTTGGGGAGTACGGCGGACGAACCCCAGCGAGATCAGAAAAGGCTCGTACAGATCGGCAATCGTGTCCGGATCCTCGCCCAGCGCAGCAGCCAGCGTGTCCAGTCCCACCGGCCCGCCGTCGAATCGGTCGATGAGGATCGTGAGGATTCGCCGATCCAGAACGTCGAGGCCTGCGTCATCGATCCCGAGCATCGAGAGCGTCTCCCGTGCAGCAACAACGCTTATCCGCTTGGATCCTGAGACCTGAGCGACATCGCGGGCCCGCCGCAAGAGACGGATCGCAATCCGCGGCGTCCCACGGGCCCGGATGGCCAACTCGCCCGCCGCGTCGCGATCCACCTCGCACCCGATACGGGGAGCAGCGCGGGCAAGGATCTCCGCCAGTTCGTCGTGCCCGTAGAAGTCGAACCGGAACACGACCTCGAACCGGTCCCGCAACGGTGTGGTGAGGAGGCCTTCCCGCGTCGTCGCCCCCACGAGGGTGAACGGCGCGAGGTCAAGACGGATCGAACGGGCGTGAGGCCCTTCCCCAACCACGATGTCGAGCTTGTAGTCCTCCATCGCCGGGTAGAGAACCTCCTCCACCGGCGGTCGTAGGCGATGGATCTCGTCCACAAACAGGACGTCTCCTGGCGAGAGGTGGGTGAGGATCGCCGCGAGATCTCCCGGACGTTCGATCGCCGGTCCTGACGAGACTTTGATCTCTCCTCCCATCTCCCGGGCGATGATGTAGGCGAGCGTGGTCTTCCCCAGCCCCGGCGGCGAAAGGAGGAGCACATGATCAAGGGGTTCTTTCCGCGCCTTGGCCGCTTGAATGTACACCTGGAGCCGCTCGCGGATCGGCTGCTGGCCGACGAACTCGGCCAAGGCCTGAGGACGCAGCGTACGTCCGGTGGGATCCCCCTCTTGGCGCTCTGGCGCGGTGACGCGGTTGGCCATCGTCGCCCATTGTAGTCGCGTCCTGGCCCCGACGGCAACGGAGTTGTCTCCTTCCCTCATCTCCCCTAGAATGGAAACGATGCGTTGGCTATGCGTTGGGTTGCTCCTCCTCATTCCCGTCGCGGGCGGGGGCGGCCTCCTTGGGCTGACCGCACTCGACTGGTCCAAGGATGGCCAGTACATCCTGTACGTAGCCGAAGGCGACATCTGGATCGGGCTCGCCCCGGAAGGCCGGGACGCCCGGCGCATGACCACTGGAGCCGCCACCGATTGGGCGCGGTTTGGCCCGGAAGCCTGGTTCGTCTACGTCACGTTTTCCGACGCCGGGTACGTCGTGTGGAAGGCCGATCTCGATGGAGAGAAGAGCCTCCTCTTCAGCCAAGGAGATCTCAGCCGACTGCCTGATCAGTCGGCACCGATCGACCTCATCGCCCGACCGACGATCTCCCCCGACGGAAATCGCGTCGCATTCGTAGGCCATGCCGGTGGTCAGTGTGACCTGTACCTGTGGCACCTGGAAACGGGCACGCTGCAGCAGCTCACCCGGACCCCGGGGCCGGTGGACACGCCGGACTTCTCGCCCGACGGTGAATCCCTGGCGTTTGTCGGTCTATGGCAGATCGGCACCGCCCTGAGCTGGGACCTGTACATCCTTGACCTCGACGGAGATCGCATCGAGCTTCTCACCCAGGACCCGTTCTTCGACTGGTGTCCGCGGTTCTCGCCCGATGGGGAGTGGATTGCGTTCGAATCGAACCTGCGCGGGCCGTCGGACATCCACGTCATGCGTCGCGACGGACGGGAGCGAACCGCGTTCACGTTCGACGAGTGGCGCGATGCGTTTCCGTGCTGGAACCCGAACGGTGAGGAGATTGGCTACGGGTCCCTCCGCACGAGGGGATGGCTCATCCTCGCTAGCAAGACGTCCTGAACGGATGTCCCGGGTCGTCGCGGTGGGGCGGTTCGATGGAGTCCATCGTGGGCACCAGCACCTTCTCACGGAAGCGCGCCGCTGCGCCCCCGGGCTCCCCATAACCGCGTACACGTTTCCGCCCCGCGGGCCGTCCCTCCTCACGCTCGACGCCAAGGTATCGCTCCTCGGGAACCACGTCGACGAGGTCATCGTCGTATCCTGGGAGCAAGTCCAGAACATGACTTCCGTGGCTTTCTTGCGCGATGAGATCGCGGGGCGGCTCGGGGCCGCTGCGGTAGCCGTGGGGCCGGATCACAGGTTCGGCCGGGGACGCACAGGAAGCCTAGCCACGTTGCACCGCCTCGCCCCTCACCTCGGTCTCGCCATCCACGTCATCGAACCCCTGCGCCTGGAGGGTGAGGTCGTCAGTTCACGACGGATCCGAGACCTCATCACGTGCGGGGACGTGGCGAAGGCGGCATCCCTACTTGGCCGGCCGGCATGGCTCGCAGGAATGCCTACGCCAGGGGCGAAGCTTGCCCGACGGCTCGGGTACCCTACGGTGAACCTCGACCCCTTCCCCAACCTCGTCCCACCACGTCCCGGCGTGTACGCTGCGTGGGCGCAGTGGCCCCGTGGAGAGGGGAAATCTCTGTTCTACATTGGAGATCGGCCCACTTTCCCGGATCTGCCGTCTTCGGCAGAGATCCACCTGTTGGCCCCCCCTAAGGGTGAGGTGGACGGACCGGTCGAGGTGCACCTCCTGAAGTTTGTCCGTCCTGATAAGCGTTTTGACGCCGAGGGAACCCTTGTCCAACAGATCGGCCGCGATCGGGCGCTGGCCGAAGAGATGCTAGAGGGAACGCCCTCTCCGTCGCGTCTCCTCGGGGAGGAGGAGTTGCGCTCACCCGGCGCTGGGCCCTAAGATGGCCCGTGGTATTGGGGGTTGAAACTTCAGGAAAGAGGGGCGGGGTCGCCCTTGTTTCCGCACACGAAGCGCAGGAACTCGTTGTGCCGATGGGCCGCGAGGGAGGGGAGAACCTTCCTCTTGCCGTGGAATCACTCCTCCGCTTGGCCCACGCCGACCAGAGGGCGATCGAACTCGTGGCTGTTGATATCGGCCCCGGTTCGTTTACCGGCCTTCGGGTCGGGGTTGCATTCGCGAAGGGGATGGCGCAGGCTTTGAGCATCCCGGTGGTGGGGGTTCGCCAGACCGAAGCCGTTGCCCGACCGCTTGCATGGTGGCCGGGGAGGGTTGCGGTGTGGATCCACGACCGGCGCGAGTTCGTGTATGTGGCGTGGGCGAGTCGCGACCGGGTGGGGGCAGAGACGGTGTTGCCGTGGCAGGAAGCCCTCGCCAAAGCCGCGGAAGGATCGGGAACGCTCGTCGTGGGGTCCGGTGTAGAGGAGTTCCGCACTGAGATCGCGGCTGCGACGCCTGCCATCGTCTGCGCCTCACCGGAACTCGCCTACCCCCGGCCAAGCGCGATCGCTCGTCTGGGATGGGCCCGGTACGAGGAAGTGGGAGCGGAGGATCCGAAGCAGCTTGAGCCTCACTATGTACACAAGGAGGTTTGACATGGCACGGAATTGCGAGATCTGCGGGCGCGGCCCCGAGTTCGGCGCGAAGATCAGCCACTCTGGTCGGCACAGCCGGCGGGTGCGCCTGCCGAACCTGCAGCGCGTTCACGCAGTCCACGAGGGACGTCGTGGGCGAATGCGGGTCTGCACCCGCTGCATCAAGGCGGGCAAGGTCACCAAGGCGTGACGCGCGCGAACAGACCAAGTCCTGACCCAAAGAGGTCCCAATGACCCCGAAGCTCAAGGTCGGCGACCTTCTCGTGGGAAAGGTGCTGGAGATTCAGCCCAACGGCGCACTGGTCGGGTTCCCCGAGGGTGGGGTGGGGTTCCTCCACGCCTCGGAGATCCCGGACGAGGACGCTCTCCCCGGCGAGCGGAACCTCGTCGTAGACCAAGAGCTGCTTGTGAAGGTCATCGGATCGGACCGTCTGGAGCGTCCTGCCCTCTCGTTGCGCCGGGTCACGGACCAAGACCGCGAAGCAATCGCGTACCACCGGGAAGCGATCGAGTTCCGGTCCGCCCTCAGCACCCGCTCCGCCACCACCCCACTCCCCGAGCAACCCGAAGAGCGGATCGAGTGGCGCCTCAAGACATGGCTGAAAGGAACCGAAACCGCGCTTGGACGCCTCAAGCGTCGCCGGGGTACGCGCACATCGCAGCGACTCGAGCTGGACTAGGAGGCGAAGATGCCGAAGGGCGAGGCAGTGGTGGACCGGGAACGATGCAAGGGGTGCAGCCTGTGCGTCACGGTGTGCCCGTTCGGGGTACTGGAATTGTCCGCGGAGTACAACAGCTCCGGATACCCCGTGGCGGCAATGGCCCACCCCGAGAAGTGCACGGGGTGCGCCCTGTGCGCCCAGACGTGCCCGGACGTGGCGATCGAGGTCTACCGCGAAACGGCGGCTCCCGGTGCAACCGCGCGCGGCACCGAGAACCGATAACCAGCTAACCGTAGCAGAGGAGGGTGGATGGCGGAACGACAGCTCATGACCGGCAACGAGGCGATGGCCGAGGGGGCAATCCGCGCCGGCTGCCGGACCTACTTCGGTTACCCGATCACGCCCCAGAACGAGATTCTGGAGTACATGGCCGCCCACCTTCCCGCAGCGGGTGGAGCGTTCCTCCAGGCAGAGAGCGAGGTCGCGGCGATCAACATGTGTTACGGCGCGGCGGCAGCCGGGGTGCGCACGATGACCTCCTCGTCTTCGCCGGGGATCAGCCTGAAGCTGGAGGGGATCTCCTACCTCGCCGGGGCGGACCTCCCGTGCGTGATCATCAACGTCGCCCGTGGCGGCCCCGGATTGGGAAACATCGCCCCCGCGCAGGGGGACTACTTCCAGGCCACGAAGGGTGGCGGGCACGGCGACTACCGGCTGATCGTCCTCGCCCCGGCGACCGCCCAGGAGGCAGCCGAGCTCGCCGGGCTCGCGTTCGACCTCTCCGACCAGTACCGCGTCCCAGCGCTGATCCTCGCCGACGGGATGCTCGGCCAGATGCTCGAACCGG
>JAGUVP010000260.1 GCA_020062805.1 Candidatus Bipolaricaulis sp. | reverse complement strand
TGAGCCGCGGGGCCGACGAGGCCTCGGCGCTGTGGCTGGCCATCTCCCTTCCCACGCCCAGCGACCGGCCGGAGAGCTTGGCCACGACGAGGCCCGCCGCAGCCATGAGGGGAACGAGGACGAGGGTCACCGTGTCCCCCACCCCGCCGGTGGAGTGCTTGTCCACCTTGATCCCCGGGATGGAGGAGAGGTCGATCCGTTCGCCGCTGTCGGCCATGGCTTGGGTGAGGGCGACGGTTTCCTGCTCCGTCATCCCCCGGAAGTAGACGGCCATGAGGAACGCCGACATTTGGTAGTCGGGCACGCGGCCCGCCACGTACTCCGCGACGAGCCAGCCGATCTCGGCCGGGGAGATCTCGCCCCCGTCGCGCTTCACCTCGATCAGGTCCACCGCGCGCATGGTCACCCTGATCCTACTGCAGTCATGATGTCCCTGCCCACAGATCCTCGTAGCGCACGTTATACAAAGCTGTATAACACACGAATGTATAACGCTGTACTCACGTCTGGAACATGCTTTGAAGGTGTGGTGTTCTCGACTTGTGACTTGAGACCTGGGACTTCTGACTGTCTTGCTACGCCAGCTTGGCCCGCAGCCGGGCGGAGAGGTAGTCGATCGCCCACACGAGGATCACGATGAGGATCATCACGGTCCCCGCCTGGCGGTATTGCACGCCCCAGATGTAGTTGATGAGCCGCTGCCCGATCCCGCCGCCGCCCACGAGCCCGACCACGGTCGCCATGCGGATGTTGATGTCCCACCGGTACAGGGTGAACGAGATGTACGGGTTCACGATCTGGGGAACGATCGCGTAACGGAGGACGGACAGGCGCCCGGCGCCGGTGGCGGTGATCGCCTCGATCGGCCCCTGGTCGATCGCCTCGAGCCGCTCGGCGTAGAGTTTCACGAGGTCGGCGATGGAGTGCACCCACAGGGCGAGGATCCCCGCGAACGGGGACCTCAACGCGGTCACCCAGACGAGGAAGATGATCGCCCACACGATCGGCTCGATGGAGCGGGCGATGCTCATCGCCCCGCGGAGGATCGTGTAGATGGGCCGCCCGACCGGGCCGCGCATGAGGTTCCGTGCGGCGAGGAACGACAAGGGGACCGATACCGCGACCGCGAACAACGTGGCCAACACGGCCATGAACACGGTGACGATCATGTCCCGCATCGCGTCGAGGAGGATGGTAGTGTCGGGCCGGACGAGGGCCCGCCAGAACTCGACGGTCTGTCCGGCCTGGGTGAACAGGCGCCGCAGCGATTCCCACGTCAGCGTGACTCCCAGTGCGGAGACCAGGGTGACGACCAGAAGCACGGCGACGAACAGGCCCGCCGACGTTCGGTACCACGGGACCGGGGCCTGAGAGGACGGCCGCTCGCGCCGCAGCCCCAGCCCGGACCACCGCTCGTGCAGCGGCGGAACGAGGACGAACCCAATCCCGGTGAGGCCGAACAGGTTCCAGAGGACGAAGTAGAGGAGCCTCCGAATGGCCGTCGCCTCGCCCGAGACAGGGGTGAGCTCGCGGCCGAGCGCCTTCTGGCCCCACGATCTGCCCAAGCTCTCCCACAGGATCGCCCCCTCCACCACGCCCAAGGCGAACACCCACCACGGGACGAGGATGTAGGCCGTGATGCCGAGCACGTACCAGGCATAGGCGTAGGTGACGAGGAGCCACAGGGCGGCGAGCCCGCCTGCATCCAGGAGGAACATGGCGAAGTACTTGGCCGCGACGTCGGCCCGGCGGGCGAGGGCGTTGTACAGGCCCCGTCCGGTCGTCCACTCCGGCCGCGGGGAGGTGTAGCCCTCGGGGTAGCCGGTCATGCGATCCGCTCCCGGAGACGACCGGAGATGTAGTCCATCGCCCACACCACGGCGACGATCACCATCACCACCGCCCCCACCTTCGACCAGTCACCTTGGTTCTTGTAGTAGAACAACATGTCCCCGATTCCGCCCCCGCCGACGAGGGCGATCACGGTGGCCATGCGCACGTTGATGTCCCACCGGTAGAGGGTGAACGCCCAGAAGCTCGGGAGGACTTGGGGGATCACGGCGTGGCGTACCACCTGGATCCGGCTCCCGCCGGCAGCCCACACCGCCTCCAGCGGACCGGGGGACACACCTTCCACCTGCTCGGAGTAGAGCTTCCCCAGGGCGGCAATCGTGTGGATGGTGAGGGCGAGGATCCCGGCGAGGACGGTTCCGTAGCCGACCCAGATCGCGAAAATCGAGGCCCAGATGATCGTCTCGATCGAGCGAAACACGTTGAAGAACCCGCGGATCACGCCGTACGTCGCCCAGCCCGCCGGGCTGAATCCCATCACGTTCCGCGCCCCGAGGAACGACAGCGGAAACGCCATCACCCCGCCGAGTACCGTCGCCACGAGAGCCATGAACACGGTGACGACGGTGAGGTCGAGGATCGAGTAGCTGAGCGCGCGCAGGTGGAACACGGGATCCGGAGCGGTGAAGTAGCGGAAGTCGGGGCGGAGCATCTCGCCCCAGATCCGGCCCGCCTGAGGCGCCCGCCGGATCAACACTTGGAGGTTGATCCCGATGATGAGCCACCCCACACACATCGTGAGGGCGCCGAGGAACAGGGAGACGAACCCCCACTGGGTGAGAATCGCCCGGCGTCCCGGACGCTCGGGATCGGGGGTCTCCGTTCGCAGACCCACCTGCGTCAGCCGGTCGTGGAGAGGTTCCTCCCCCCGCGCGATCCACACCGGGGCAAGGGGCACGGACAGGTGCCAAAGGAACCCGCGCAGGACCCTTCGACCAACGCTGATGCGCTCCCCCGCCACAGGCCGGAGGGCCACGCCGATCGCTCGCTGGCCGAGGCTGCGCCCGAGCGAGCGACACCACACCGCGAGCTCAAGCGTGGCGAGGATCACCACCGGCCAGCCCCAGGACGGAAGGGTGAGCGTCCCCCACCAGTCCACGTGTACGGTGTACCAGTAGTAGTTGAGGAGGTACATCACGCAGTACGCGACGTACCCCCACGCCATCCAGTCAAGAAGGAACGAAAACGCGCGGCGGGAGAGGACCTTCAGGCGGTCCCGCGGAGCGCCCGCCCCTCCCGGCGTTGGACTCACCTTACCTCGACTTCTTCGGCGTCCTCGCCGTAGATCTCTTTGAACTTGGCGTTGTCGATCGTCTTCGGCGGGCCGTCGAACACGAGCTGGCCGTCCTTGAGCGCGATGATCCGCGTCCCGTAACGCCGGGCCAGCGACAGGAAGTGGAGGCTGGCGATCACGGTCACCCCGTCTTGGCGGTTCATCTGCTCCAGGTACTGCATGATGGAGTGCGAGGTCGCTGGGTCGAGGGCGCTCACGGGCTCGTCGGCGAGGAGGATCTCCGGCTTCTGCATCAGGGCCCGGGCGATTCCCACCCGCTGCCGTTGCCCGCCGGACAGCTCGTCCACACGGGCGTACGCCTTGTCGCGCAACCCGACCCGCTCCAGGTTGGCCAGCGCCGTCTGCTTATCCTGCGACGAGAACAGGCCGAGGAGCGACCTCCATCCCGGTATGTACCCCAGCCGCCCGGTAAGCACATTGCGCACGGTCGTGGCCCGATCGACGAGGTTGAACTGCTGGAAGATCATCCCGATTCGACGACGCACGCGCCGCATCCGCTTGGCGGACAGGCGCGTCACGTCTGTGCCATCCAGCCAGATCTTCCCCTCGGTCGGCTCAATGAGGCGGTTGATGCACCGTAGCAGGGTGGACTTCCCCGAACCGGAAAGCCCGATGACCACCAGGAACTCGCCCTTCTCGATGCTGAAGCTTAGACCGCGCAGGGCGTGAACCTGACCGCGTTCGTAAACCTTCGTCAGCCCGTCGATGACCAGGTAGGGGGTCGGCATGGGAGTCAAACCGTGGGGGAGGCGTACCCTCCCCCACGGCTATCCACCGTTCTCACAACCTGGGCCTACCGCTCCGGGTTCGGCAACCCGATGATCGTCCGGTAGGTAGCGTAGTACGAGTCGTCGATGAGCTCGACGTCGGTCCACTCGTAGAAGTTGGGGTTGCTCCACAGGGCGTAGCCCTCTGGAGAGCGGATGTGGGCGATGATCGCAGCCACGATCGCGTTCTCGACGCGGATCGGGAACCCGGCGCTGAACGCAATGCAGTCGTTCGGCAGGGGGCCGATGGTGTCAAGAACCACGATCTTCTCGATGATTGCCTCGAGCGTGCCCATCCCCTCGACGCGCGACGCCGCGAGGCGCAGGTCGACGCACGTACCGCGCAGCTCGGGCGGATAGAGGGCGTTGTTCTCCTTGTCCCACAGCCACATCTCGGGGTCCATCCCGTAGTCCCACTTCGGACCCTCGTAGCCCGCGTAGGGCTCCGGCGGCGAGCCGTAGCTCGTGCAGAAGTCGCCCTGCCCCTTGAGGAGCGCGATCATCGAGTTCGTGTGGCCACCCGACTTCACGACGCCGCCGACTACGATTCCCTCGTCGTCGAACACGCCCTTCGGGAACACGTAGCCCGACGTGGATCCCTCGTCGTTGTAGATCCAGATCTTCCCGGCGAGGTCCTGGATCGAGGTGTAGCCCGCGGCGCGGGGGACGTAGATGCTGGAGAAGTAGAACGAGTACCCGCGG
>JAGUVP010000248.1 GCA_020062805.1 Candidatus Bipolaricaulis sp. | reverse complement strand
GCAGGCCCGGACGTTCACGAACATCCCAAACATCGAGTTCTGCCGGTACTCGATCTGTCCGCGTCCCTTGCAGCTGGGGCATGTCTTGAGCTTCGTCCCCGGCGCGAGGCCCGATCCTTTGCACCTCTCGCAGGATAGATAGCGGGCCGCGGTCGCCCGCAGCTTGGCCCCAAACGCCGCGTCCTCCAAGGACAACCGCACCCGGTACTCGAGGTCCTCTCCACGCTGGGTCCGTCCTGTCCGCTCCCGGGTCCGAACGCCTTCCCCGAAGAACATGCTGAACAGGTCCTCGAACCCCCGACCGCCGAAGAACTCGCCGAACGCCTCCCGGGTGCGCCGGAAGTCGCCGGGGCCGAAGTCGAACCCCTGGGCGGGGCCGGCATGGCCGAACCGGTCGTACTGAGCCCGCTTCTGGGGGTCGGAGAGCACCTCGTACGCCTCGGCGATCTTGCGGAACTTCCGCTCCGCCTCCTTCTTGTCGCCCTGGTGGGCGTCGGGGTGGTACTCCTTGGCCAGGCGACGGAACGCACGCTTGATCTCGTCCGGCGAGGCGGCGCGCTCGACCCCGAGGGTCTGGTAGTAGTCCTGGGCCAACGGCTACTCCTTATCCTCCTTGTTGTAGGGGATGTAGTCGCCCTGTTGTCCGGGGTCACCCGTGTCGGTGTGCGTGGCCTGTCCGGCCCCTTGGTACGCCGCGGCGGCGATCTCGCCCGCCAGGCGCTTCAGCTCTTCCATCCCGGTTCGGATCACCCCCGGATCGGCGCGCCCGTCAAGCTTCTCCCGCAGCGAGCGGAGCACCCCCTCGATCTCGCCCCGTTTCGCGGCGGGGACCTTGTCGCCAAGATCAGCGAGCGTCTTCTCCACCGTGTGGACGAGGGCGTCGGCCTGGTTGCGCGTCTCCACCTCCTCGACCCGCTTCCGGTCCTCCTCGGCGTGCTCCTCGGCGTCTTTCTGCATCCGGGAGATCTCGTCCTCGGTCAACCGCGACGTCTCCTTGATCTCGATCGACGCGGACTTGCCCGTCGCCTTGTCCTTCGCCGTCACGTTGAGGATCCCGTCCGCGTCAATCTGGAACGTGACGTCAATCTGCGGCACGCCCCGCGGGGCCGGCGGCAGGTCCGTGAGCTGGAACCGGCCGAGGGACTTGTCGTCCGCGGCCATCTTCCGCTCTCCCTGCACGACGTGGATCTCGACCTGGGTCTGGTAGTCGTCGGCGGTGGTGAACGTTTTCGTCTTCTCCACCGGGATCGTCGTGTTCCGCTCGATCAGGGGGGTCGCCACGCCTCCCAGGGTCTCGATGGACAGGGTGAGGGGTGTGACGTCGAGGAGGACGAGGGACTGCATGTCACCGGAGAGGACCGCGGCCTGAATCGCCGCGCCGAGGGCCACCACCTCGTCGGGGTTGATATCCTTGTTCACCTTCGCCCGGCCGAACCGCTCCGCCACCAGTTCCTGCACCTTCGGAATCCGTGTTGAGCCGCCGACGAGGACGATCTGATCGATGTCCTTCGCAGCGAGCTTCGCCGCGGAAAGCGCGGCGTCCACGGTGCGCATCGTCTTCTCCATGTAGTCGGAGATCATCGCCTCGAACTTGGACCGGGTCAGGGTCCGCTCGAGGTGCTTCGGACCCTTGGCATCGGCCGCGAGGTAGGGGAGCGAAATCCGCGCTTCCATTCGCCCAGAGAGGTCCTTCTTCGCCGCCTCTGCGGCGTCGCGCAGCCGCTGCACCGCCTGGGGATCTCCCCGCAGGTCAATCCCCGACTCGGCCTTGAACTCCGCGACAAGCCAGTCCACGATCCGCCGGTCGAAGTCATCGCCCCCGAGCTGCGTATCCCCGTCGCTCGCCACGACCTCGAACACGCCCTCCCCGATGTCGAGGATGGACACGTCGAACGTCCCGCCGCCGAGGTCGTAGACGAGGATCTTCTGCTCCTTCGTCTTGTCCAACCCGTAGGCCAGCGCGGCTGCCGTCGGCTCGTTGATGATCCGCAGCACTTCCAAGCCCGCGATCTTTCCGGCATCCTTCGTCGCCTGCCGTTGCAGGTTGTTGAAGTAGGCGGGGACGGTGATCACGGCCTTCGTGATCTTCGTCCCGAGGAGTTCCTCGACGTCGCGCTTGACCTTTTGGAGGATGAACGCCGAGATCTGCTCCGGCGTGTACTCCTCGTTTCGGCCGCCGGCCGTCACCTTGATCCGCCAGTCCGTGCCCATCTTTCGCTTCACCGAGAGCACGGTGCGTGTCGGGTTGAGCACCGCCTGACGCCGGGCGAGCTGCCCGACGAGGACCTCGCCCGTGTCCGTGAACGCCACCGCCGACGGGGTGATCCGCTCACCTTCCGCGTTCAACAGCACCTCGGGTCGTCCCCCGCGCACAAGCGCGCCGCAGGAAAACGTCGTCCCGAGGTCGATTCCGATGATCTTCTCTTTCTCCGTCACTCTGTGACACCTCCGGGTCTTCCCAAGCTCACCTTCACCTTGGCCGGCCGGACCACGCGTCCGTTGCGCGTGAACCCTCGTTCAAACTCGGCCAAGATCACGTTTCTCTCCACATCGGTCTCTTCCGCAAACAGCGCCTCGTGGTACAGCGGGTCGAACGGCTTGTTCACCGAGTCGTACCCCGCGCACCCGAGGCGCTTCAGTTCCTCTTGGACCAGCCGCTGAAGCTGGATCAAGCCCTCGCGTACGGCTGGGCCTTGTTCCTCACCCTCATGGGCGTGGAGGGCCCGCTGGAGCGCGTCGTAGACCGGAAGAAGGGCGAGCACCGCTTCGTCCAACGCCTTCTCGCGGTAGATCTCTCGTTCCCGAGCGATCCCCTTGCGGTAGTTGTCGAACTCCGCAGCCAGACGGACGAGATCGGAGCGCAGGCGCGCGATCTCCTCCGCAGCGGCGTTCATCTCCTCCGCAGCCACAGTGTCGGGCGTGATCGGTGCGTCGTGGCGGTCCTCGGTCATCCCTCACCCCCGCGTTCGGCCCCCGCAGAGGCGCACAGGACGCGGAGAAAGTCGGTTTCGGAATCGAGGGAGTTCCGTAGCGTCGCAGCTTGTCTGCGACGGCCTTTCGCCTGTATGCAATGCCGGGATCGGACCCGACCCTCGGCGTCGGGCACAAAGCCCAACGCTGCAAGCTCTGCGAACCCCGCGTCCCCGCGATGGAATCGCGTTCCGCTAGCCATGTGGTTCTCCCCTTCCGGTTCCAGCGGCGAGGAGCGCTCCCAGCCGACCGGCCACGTAGCGGGCCGCGGAAAACGCGCGTGCGTAGTCCATCCACAGCGGACCGATGACGCCCACGACCCCGCTTCCCCCCATGTACGGAGCCGACACGAGACTCAGGTCCTCGAGTTCGGGAACCGACGCATCTCCCACGTGAACCGAGATGTCCTCTTCTCGGTCCCGACGCAGATCGTAGACGAGACTGGCAAACGCCGGCCCCTCCTCCAACACGCGCAACAAGGCCTGCCCCCGGGCCAGCGCCCAACCCGGCGACTTTACCGCGAGCTCAGCGAGGAGCTGCGGCCAGCCCTCGATGTACAACCCATGTTGCGGCTCACGTTCCGTCAGCCGGCGCAGGATCGCCAGCGCTCCCAAGGCAGCCCGGCTGTGCCAACCGTCGGGAACCGGCGGTCCTCCCAGGG
>JAGUVP010000203.1 GCA_020062805.1 Candidatus Bipolaricaulis sp. | reverse complement strand
GTGACTTCCACCTCATGACCGACGAACCTCTCGCGGAGAGCCGACTCGACCTGCGCCTGCAACACAGATGAAAACGGACAGGATGGGGAGGTGAGCGTCATCGTCACGTGGATCCGGTTCCCGTCAGCCTCGATCCCATAGACGAGACCCAGGTCAACGATGTTGATCCCCAACTCGGGATCCGTGACCTCACGGAGAACGGCGCGGATTTCCCCGGCCGTGGGCATGGCTACTTGCGGGCCTTCTTCCGGCCCCGAGGCGCAGCCTTCTTCGCCACCGGTGCGCGCTTCTTGGGTCGCACACGAGACTGGTTCACGACATCGGCGAGCGTGCTCTCGGCGAAGGCCTGGGTGAATTTCGTCTCAAGTCCTTTCCAGAACGGACCCACAGGGCAATCCTGTCCCGTGACGAAGCCGCCACCACGCTGCCGACCGTAGACGAGGTTCGGGGTCTCGGGCTCGAGGGCCTTGATGAGCTGCCCAAGCTTGATCGCCTTCGGGGCATGGGCGAGACGGTAGCCGCCGGTACGTCCTTTCTGCGCAGTAACAAGACCAGATCGCCGCAGATCGAGAAGGATCTTGCGCACAAACGCTTCGGGAACGCGATACCCTTCAGCGACGTCGCGCGCTGAGTGGTAGCCATCCTCGCGGATCGCAAGCTCGTACAACACACACACTCCGTACCCCAAACGCTTGCTGGTAATCATGGCGATCTAGTTTATACGTTGCGCGTCCACCGCGCCACAACCTCTCGTGCTTCCTCCCGTGCCCAGTTGTCGGCATCAAGGACGTCAGCCATGTTCTGGACGGGAAAACAGCTATGATCGGCAAGCACCGTCGTTATCCCTTCCGCAATCGCTGTGAAGGGGATCGCTCCGCGCAGAAACGCCTCGACGAGCACCTCGTCGGCGGCATTGGCCACCGCCGGGGCGGTCCCCCCTCTCTGCCCCGCTTCAAGAACCGCATCAAACGCGGGGTAACGCCCGGAAACGAGTGCCTCGAACGACACGTCGAGCTTGGGAAGAGAGAGCCGCTCGGTACGGGAAGTGCAGCGGCTGGGATGAGTGAGGGCGGACTGAATGGGAATCCGCATGTCGGGGGGAGCGAGCTGGGCGAGAACCGTACCGTCCAGGAACTCGACGAGGGCATGGACCTGGGCCTGCGGGTGAATCAGCACGCCGATCCTCTCCCAGGAGAGGGAGAACAGGTGACGGGCCTCGATCACCTCGAACGCCTTGTTGGCAAGCGTCGCCGAATCTACGCTGATCCGCCGACCCATCGGCCACACCGGGTGGGCGAGCGCCTCGGCGGGGGTCACAGCGGACAGGTCAGCGAAAGAGCGACCCCGAAACGGGCCTCCCGAAGCCGTGATCCAGGCACGCTCGATTTCGCCGGGCCGCCTTCCCTCCAGGATCTGGAACAGAGCGGCGTGTTCGGAGTCCACGGGAACGATCTGATCCGGTCGCCGACGCGCCCGGAGGACAAGCTCCCCTCCGATGACAAGCGACTCCTTGTTCGCGAGGGCGAGCGTCTTCCCTGCGTCGAGGGCGGCGAGGGTCGGACCGAGCCCGGCAGCTCCGACGACGGCGTTCAACACGAGGTCTACATCGGGCAGCGAGGCCAGATGGGCCAGGCCCTCCGACCCATGGACGATCTCCGTCATCGGGGGGAGCAACTGCCTCAGCCTGTCCGCCTCCGTCGGCCCCGCGGCGCCCACGCGCTGCACGCCGAACTCCACAACGCGTGCGGCGAGCGTCTCGACGTTCCTCCCCGCGGCGAGGGCCATAACCTGAAAAGCGTGTCCAGCACGACGAAGATCGCGGAGGACTTGGAGGGCCTGAGTCCCGATGGACCCCGTGGCCCCGAGGATCGCCACCCGCTTCGGGGCGGTCATCCTGCGCCTCTCAGCAGCACGCGAACCCCACCGCGAAGTCACGAAGGGCGCAGAGGAACGCAGACCAGGGGGAGCGCTGACCTACGGCTGTCGGGACAGGATCCGGGTTCAACCGCGAACGGTTCGCTCCCCGCCGCGTCTCAGCAGGGCGCCACCCGGTCATCCCGTCGATTCGAGGGTGAGGTCGGCGAGGAGAGTGTCAATGTCGTCCCCATCGAGCGACTCGCGGCGGAGGAGTTCCTGGGCCAGCCGGTCGAGGGCCGCGCGGTTGCGTGCCAGAAGGGCCTTCGCCCGTTCGTACGCTTGGGTCGAGATGACGCGGATCTCGCGGTCCACCGCTGACGACAGCTCCTCCGAGTGATCTTCGCCGCGCACGATCTCCTCGCCGAGGAACACGTTCACCCGATCTGCCGCCACGTTGACCGGGCCCAGCGCCTCCGACATCCCCCATTCCACAACCATCCGCTTCGCGATTTCCGTCGCTCTCTTCAGATCATCCGAGGCCCCGGTCGTCTGCTCGCTGAACACGAGTTCGTCCGCCGCCCGCCCCCCAAGAATGACCGCGAGGTGATCGAGCAGGAGCGTGCGCGACCACAGCCTCCGGTCTTCGGGGAGGGGTTGGGCAAACCCAAGGGCCCCCGTTCCCCGGGGAATGATCGTCACCTTGTGAATCGGACCGGTGTCGGGGAGGAGTTTCATCAGAAGGGCGTGCCCGGCCTCGTGATGCGCGATGCGGAGCTTCTCCTCGTCCCGGATGTACATCCCCTTGCGGGCAAGCCCGGTGAGAACGCGGTCCAAAGCCTCGTCGAAGTCGTCGAGTTCGATGCGCTCCTTGTTACGCCGCGCGGCGAGAAGCGCCGCCTCGTTGCACAGGTTCTCGAGATCGGCTCCCACGAATCCCGGCGTGCGCCGGGCGAGGAGCGCGAGGTCTACATCGGTGGAGAGCTTCTTCTCGCGAATGTGCACCTTGAGGATCGCCTCTCGTCCGTGCAGATCCGGCGTAGGCACTGCGATCTTGCGGTCGAACCGCCCCGGCCGGAGGAGAGCGAGGTCGAGCACGTCGGGGCGGTTCGTGGCGGCGAGCACGATCACGCCGGCGTTCCCCTCGAACCCGTCCATCTCCGAGAGGAGCTGGTTCAGCGTCTGCTCCCGCTCGTCGTGTCCTCCCCCCAGGCCTGCGCCCCGCTTGCGGCCCACGGCGTCGATCTCGTCGATGAACACGATGCACGGGGCGCTCGCCTTCGCTTTCTGGAACATGTCCCGCACCCGGGCCGCGCCCACGCCGACGAACATCTCCACGAAGTCGGACCCGGAGATGGAGAAGAACGGCACCCCCGCCTCGCCGGCGATCGCCCGGGCAAGCAGCGTCTTGCCCGTTCCCGGCGGGCCGACGAGGAGGATCCCCTTGGGGATCTTCGCCCCCAAACGCACGAACCGGCCGGGGTCCCGCAGGTAATCCACGATCTCCCGCACCTCGTCCAACACCTCGTCGATGCCCGCCACGTCCTTGAACGAGACCTTGGTGAACTCCTTGGCCACGAGCTTGGCGCGCGACTGGCCGAAGGTGAATGCGCTTCCACCCTGCATGCGGCGCATCATGTACATCCAGAACACGACCAGCAGAACCACGGGCAGCGAGTACGCGAGAAGGGGCAGGAGCCACGATGCCCCTCCCGGAGCCTGGAACTGGTACACAACGCCCCGCTCGTCCATCTCCCGGGCGAGCTCGGTGTACAGGGCGGAACCCTCGGGTGGCCCCTGCACCACGAACCCCCGGATCTCTCCGGCCTTGAGGGACCCTTCGATCCGGGAGCCCTGGATCACGACCTCCTCCACGTTCCCAGTTTGGATCTGGAACAACAAGTCGGAGTATGTGAACTCGAGCAGGCGGCGCTGGGTGGGCCAGAACGCCTGGGCAATGAGAAGCCCGATCATCACGAGCATCACGAGGAACGTGATGCTGCGCAGGGTGCGGGGTGGCTGAATCGGACGCCGGTCCATACCATTGCATTGTAGCCCTCCCCCACCCGGGATCAACGATCCTGGCTCGATCGAGAACCGGTGGCTACAATGCCATGCTGTGGTTCGTTTCCTGTATGTCTTCGCCTGTCTTCTGTTCTGCGCTGCCGCTCTGGCCAGCCCAGAGAAGCTGGACCCTCTGTTGCGAGCGTTCGTGTACGCGCAGGTCGAGGACGGGCCGACCCAGCTTCTGTCACCGCAGGTGTTGCCCGGCCTCGTCGCGCTCGGCGCGACCGACGTCGCGGGCGAAGAGCGCGTTCGCGTGTTCCTCCTCACGGCTGATGCCAACGGGGCGAGGTCAGTCCCCCTGTTCCGGCCCCACCAGATCGTCGGAACGCTGGCCACAGGCGAGGTGGCGGTCCGCGACCTCCTGGCGCTCGCGGACGACCCCCAGGTCGTCTACGTCCAGGCCAGCCGGCCTGTGTACCCCTCTCTCGACCTCTCGGTGCCCGAGACCGGGGCAACCGCCCTCTGGTACGGATCTCCTCGGACCACCGGCCAAAACGTGGTCGTCGGTGTCGTGGATACGGGAGTCGACATCCTCCATCGCGACTTCCGCGTAGACCGCACGGGGGACGGACTCGAGGAAGGGTCGCGGATCCTGTGGCTGTGGGATCAGACCGGAGTCGGAGCGACGGGGTTTCCGCACTGGTGGGGCGACGCAACGGACGGCTCGGAGGCCCGTTACGGCCGCGCGTTCTCCCGCCAAGAGATCGAGAATGCGATCGCGAGCGGGTTCCCTCCCACCCGCGACACCCAGGGCCATGGAACCCACGTGGCGGGGATCGCCGCGGGGGACGGCTCGTCAGGCACCGCCGGCCTACGTGGAGTAGCGCCCGAGGCCGACCTCGTTATCGTGAAGACGACGTTCTACGAGGACACGGTGGTGGACGGAGTGCGCTTCGTGTTCGAGACCGCGCAGACGCTGGGCAAGCCGGCTGTGGTCAACCTGTCTCTCGGCGGCCACAGCGGATCTCACGACGGAAACTCTCTCTTCGAGCGGATGATCGACGCCCTGATCGATCGCCCCGGTCGGGTGGTGGTGGTGGCCGCGGGAAACGAGGGGAACCGCAAGATCCACGTCGGAGGCACCGTCGGGTCGGCAACTACGTGGCATCTCGACGTCGAGAAGAGCACGGCCTCGGTCCACCTCTGGCACAGCGGCACGACAAGCTTCTCGGTCCAGGTGCGCGCTCCAAGCGGCGAGTCGGTGACCGTCATCCCCGGGACTCAGCGTTGGGCCTCGACCGCTTCGGGGGGAGTCTGGCTCGATAACTCATCCAGTCCTGATCCCCTCACCGCGGATCGTCGCATCTACCTCGTCCTCACCGATGTTTCGCCGGCATCGACCTGGGCCATCACCCTGACCCCCACCTTGGCCGGCGGGCGCGTTGATGGATGGGTGGAGGACCCCGCTGCAGGCCAGTTCCGAGAAGGAGATACGAATTCCACGATCAGCGAGCCCGGGAACGCCCTGCGCGTGATCACGGTCGGCGCCTACGTCACGAAGAACCGCTGGGTCTCGCAGAACGGAGAACAGACGGGCGAGGGAGACGTGGGGGCGCTCGCCGTGTTTTCTTCCCGCGGTCCGACCCGGGATGGCCGCATCAAGCCCGATCTGGTCGCGCCGGGAGCGTGGATCGCCTCTGCCCGCTCGGCCCAGGCTTCACCGGCAGGACGGCTCACCCTGCCGGGAGGAGACTACACCATGCTCCTCGGCACCAGCATGGCGGCTCCCCACGTGACGGGAGCCGTGGCCCTCCTCCTCTCCCGCCGACCCAACCTGACCTGGTCCGAGATCAGGGATGCCCTGATCTCCGGAGCGCGGGCGGATCACCAGGTCGGAGCCGCGCCCAACCACGCCTGGGGAGCAGGTAAGTTGGATGTGCCCGGTGCTGCCCGTTTCATCGGCGAACCCTCCCCGGTGGAGAAGCCGACCCTCGCCATCGTCACGAACCCCGTATCCCGTGAGGCGCTGTTCGCCTACCACTGTCCAGTGGGGACCCAGTGGGCAAGCCTCCACCTCTACGACCTCACGGGGCGGCTCCTCTACACCCAGCTTCTGCCCCCCTCGTCGGGAGAGGCGCGGTGGCCCCTCGTCACGTCGAGCGGCCATCGGGTGGGGAGCGGGTTGTACCTCGCCGTTGTCGTGACCGATCGCGCCCAGTCCGAGATCGTGCGGGTGGTGGTCCAGCGATGAGATCTCTCACCGACCTGTTCAGGCGATGTGCAACCCGAATGCTCCATCTCACCGCCGAGAGCGCAACGACCGCAGAGAGACTGCGAACGGCATGGGTCGAGGAGGATCGAACTCCCACGATCGCCCTCCGCAGAAAACTGCCCAACAGGAGCCGATGGCATGGTTTCGAACCGTGCGAAGCACGCGCCCCGTTCGAGATCGTGCGTCTGCAAGCTGATCATGCCCCTCAGAGAGTCGTCAAATCAGAGCCCCGGAGTACCTCGGCGCGCGCTGCGCCCTCTGCGGTGAGCATCTGCTTCACGCTGGTCCTCGCCGTAACGGTGGGACTAGGAGCGTTGGGGCAAGAGTTCGTGGGAGGGGATATCCTGTTCGGCCTCGCCGTCGGGACGCGCCGCTCGGGGATGGGAGGAGCCGGGGTAGCCCTGCCTTCCGTGGAGGCGTTGTTCACGAACCCCGCCGGGCTCCCTTGGATCGAGGGTGTTCAGATCCGCTCGACCTATGGGAGCGTGTTCGACGCCGCCCATCTCGGGGTGGTTTCCGTGAGCGTGTCCGGCGTGGGCGCGTCCGGCATCATCCTCGATGCGGGAGACATCTCCCCCGGACTTGCGTTCCGTACTGCCGGTGCTGTTCTCGGAGTCGGGGTGCGGCTCGGTCCGGTGGGAGTTGGGGCGAGAGCGCGCTTCCTGCTTCCCGTCGCTCCTGTCCCCGGGCTCGGGGGAGCGCTCGACCTTGCCCTCCTCTGGCGAGGACCGATTCACGTCGGGGTCGTGTGGCGGAACGTGGCCGCTCAGGCACCCGTCCCGAGCGAGTCCTGGCCCACCGAGCTGGAGGTCGGCCTCGCGCTCCCCGTGCACGGACAGGGACTGATCGCAGCGGTAGCCCTCGACCTCACCGGTGTTGGATCGGACCCAGCGTTCGCGATCGGCGCCGAGTTCGGGTTGGACTGGCTGCTCATCCGGGCCGGATACGGCGCCCGCGGCGTCGCGTTCGGAGGCTCTGTGGGTTGGAGCACGTGGGATCTCGACTGGGCGATCTTGCTCCATTCCGTGCTTCCTCCCGCAGTTCACGTGTCGTTTACCGTGAGGTTGTGATGCGAAGACTCCTGCCAGTGTGTGTGTTCCTCCTGTGCTTCGCCGGTTGGGCCCAACAGACCCCGAGCTTCAACCTGACGGTGAGCGGGGAGAAAACGTGGACGATCTGGCTGGGATTGGGAGCAGCCGATCTTCTCGCCGGGGAGAACCTCACCCCGGGACAGCCCGCGCTAACCCAGACCCTCCGCGCTGTGATTGAGGGAAAGGCCCTCGATTTCATCACCCTCAAGGCGAGCTTCAACGACCAGCTCGACGTAGGGTTTCAGGACTTCCTCCTCACGGTGGACCGCACGCCGTGGACCGGAGAGCTGGGACGATTCGTGGTGGGGACGGAAGGTGAAGGGCTCGGGGTCTACAACAAACGCGTTCTCGGGGCACGCGTGGTGTACGGTGGCGATGGGGTCAGCTTGAGTGCGCTCGTAACACGCCTCGAGGGCATCTCCGAATCCCGCACATTCCGCGGAGAACAGGGCCAAGGGGAGGCTCTGTTCACGGTGAACGACCCCGACGAACCGTGGCGAGCCGCTCCGTACCTCCGCTCGGTGGAAGGCTTTGCCTACTGGCCCCTACGGGTCCAGTTCGTGGAGGGTCTGTCCAAGGTCTGGCTTCAAGTGGACGGGACTCCGGCCCTGTGGAGTTTCTTGACCGACTGGGGCCTCGGGTACCTGCAACCGGACCTCGCGGCCGCGCTCGTGACCCCCCTTGCGGCAGGGGAGTACCTCGTCCTGCGCGATGGTCACGACGACCTCGCCCTCCGCATTGCGCCCTCAGCAGTGGCGCGGAGGCGCATCCAGGAGGCGATCGAAGCCTACAACACCCGTCTCGGACTCGTCGGCAACGAGCGCAAGACCTATCCGTTCGTCGAGGAAAGCGATCTCGAAACCCGTTTTCTCGCCAGCCTCGCCCCGTTTCTGGCCGTACGTGTCGACGAGGATGCCTACCCCCTCCCCAACGCCCAGCGCCAGCGCTACCTCGCCCTCGGCGAGCGGAACGTGATCGAAGGTACCGTCGAAGTCTGGATTCGTCTGCCCGGGGAGACCGAGTTCCGTCCCTCCACCGATCCTGACCTCGCCGACTACGTCTGGACACTGATCCCAACCGACGGAGTGCTCCGGATCTCCTTCCCTTCGTCGTTCTTCGCCGGCGGGGCTGTGCGGGCAACGTTCGCCTACCAGCGCGAAGGAACCGCGTTCGCGCTCGGGCCGTCGCTCGTCCCAGGTTCGGAGCGCGTGTACCTCAACGGCCGGCGCCTCACTCAAGGGAAGGACTACACGGTGGACTACATGGTCGGGATCCTCCTCCTGTTCACCTCGCTCGGGCCCGACGACGAGCTCAAGGTGGATTTCGAGCGACAGCGCGGCGGTCTCGGCGTAACGACCGAATACGAGCGGAACCTGTTCGGCCTCACCGTGAACGTGCCCGGCTGGGATGGGTTCAAGCTCGCCTTGTACCGGGCGATGGACTTCGGCACGCCCCAACCGACCACGCACACCATGCCCAACACCCACACCGTGGCCGCGTTGGCCTTGGCCGGGAATATCGTCGGCTGGACCTACAACCTGAGCCTCGCGGGATCGGAGAACATCTTCCCCGCCGACGACAACGCCCGAATCCCATCCCCGAACCAGATCCACGCCATTGCCAGCGCCCAGGCATCGGATGGGCAGTACGTCATCTTCGCGCATCAAAACGGGATCACCGTGTACAAAGACGGTTCGTTCGCCGGGTACGGGTCCGCCCACGGCTTGGCTGGCCGAGCGGCCTACGCCCTCCTCCCCCTCACCGGTCAGCTTCTCGTGGGCACCGACGCCGGCTTGACCGTGGTGAAGCTCACCGAGGCGACCCCGTTCGATCGCGTTCGCAGCTGGACCCGCATCACCCAGAACGAACTCCTCCCCGGCGCCGAAGTCCTCGCCCTCGCGCGCGGCGGGGGGCTCGTGTACGCGGCGACCGACAAGGTTCTGGCCTGGTTCGGCCCCACCGACACCGAAGACCCGAAGCGGTGGGATACGCTGCCCCTGCCGGGGACTGCCCGACCCACCTCCCTCCTGTGGGCCGATGACCTCGTGTACCTCGGTACGAGCGCAGGTCTGTACCTGTTGATCGCCGGAGCGTGGATCCCCGTTCCCGAGGCAACAGACGCGGTCCACGATCTGCTTGCCCGGGGCGAAGAGGTGTACATGGCGTCCGATCGCGGAATCCTCATTTTGAAGGGCGGTGTCGGTGTAGGGTGGGTTACCTACGGCAAGACCGTGTACGCGCTGGCTCTCCGCGACGGCGCGCTCTGGTACGCAGCCGAGGATGGGCTATGGCAGGAGGGAGAGATCGCGCCTGCCGTGACCGGTCCGCTGACCGCGGTCGGCACCGGTCAGGGCGCGGTCTGGGCTGCCACCCCAGCGGACGAGACGTTCCGGCTCGACCTGTGGCGCGTGACCGACCGCGCCGAGCGGTTCTTCCAATCCCGAACCAAGATCGATGGCCGCGACTTG
>JAGUVP010000160.1 GCA_020062805.1 Candidatus Bipolaricaulis sp. | reverse complement strand
GCGGCGGCGCGGGACAGGGCGCCCGCGAGGCGTCCGTCGAGGTAGATCGGACTCCCCGACATCCCCTGGGCCACCCCCCCGGAGCGGGTGATCGCCGGCCCAAAGGCGCGGATGACGATGAAGTCGTCTCGCTCCCCGGGCTCATCGAGCACGGCCACCACCTCGACCTCGAACCGAGCGATCTCCGTTCCCGCGACCACGGTCAGACCGTACCCGGTCATCCCGGAAACAATCTCGGATAGGGGGATCGTGTCCACGCCCAAAGCGACAAACCCGATGCACGCTGCCGCGAACACCCCGAGCCTCTTCATCTCTTCGCCTCCGTCGCGAGGGCCACCGCCCGGGCGGCGCCCTCCTCCATCGTCCGCACCGGGGTCAGGCCGGTTCGGGACAAGACCTCTCTCCCTTCTGCTTCGTTCGTTCCCGTGAGCCGGATCACCATCGGCAACCCGAGCCCGGTTGTCGCCTCGACCACGCCCTGGGCCACCTCGTCACAACGGGTGATCCCTCCGAACACGTTCACGAACAGGACGGTGGCTTTCCCATCGCGGAGGATGAGTTCCACGCCCTTGCGCACCCGCTCGGCCCGCGCCCCACCGCCGATGTCGAGGAAGTTCGCCGGTCTTCCGCCTGCCTGTGCGACGAGGTCGAGCGTGGCCATCACCAAGCCCGCCCCGTTCCCGAGAATCCCGATGTTGCCATCCAACCGGACGTAGCTCATCCCCACCGCCCGAGCGTCTGCCTCGAGCGGGTCCACCACCGCCTCGGCCAGGCCCGCGAACTGCTCCGCGGGTCGGTGGTCATCATCGAGGATCAGCTTGGCATCGAGGGCGAGAAGCCCGTGATCCGTCACGGCGAGCGGATTGATCTCGGCGAGGTTCGCCTCGTAGCGGGTGAACACCCCGTACAGCTTGGCCGCGATCTCGACGAGCGACTTTCTGATCTCGGGCGGGGCGAGGGACACGAGCGAGCGCAACCGGAACGAGAGCGGCCCCTCCAGGGGGGGGATGTGGACCTGACGGATCGCCCCCGGGTTTGTCCGGGCGACTTCCTCGATGTCCACGCCGCCCTGCGGCGAGTAGATCATCACCGGGGACCGCGTGCGACGGTCCAGGGTCACGGACAGGTAGTGTTCGGCTGTTGCCCGTACGGCTTGGACCACGAGGAGCTCGCTGATCAGGAGCCCCTTCAGTTGAGCCCCGAGCATCGCTTCCGCGACCCGCGCTGCCCCGTCGGGGTTCTCAGCGAAACGGATGCCCCCCGCCTTCCCCCGTCCACCCACCGGAACCTGGGCCTTGAGCACCACCGGCCCGCCGACGGTTGCGGTGGCGACCCGCGCCTCATCCGGCGTTCGGACCACGCCCCCCCCGGGGACCGGGATCTCCGCCTTCTTCAAGATGTCACGTCCCTGCCACTCTAGAAGCCGCACCCGTGCCTCCTTTCAGGGGAAGGTTACCCGGAGGCCAGGGGCAGGGCCAGAGCCTCGCGGCCGACGTCGGGTTGCAAACGAGGTCGGTTTGCCGGTTTTTCCGGTTGGGGTTACACTTCGGGCGATGGCTGTGACCTATGATACGAACTACGACGTAGACAAGATCCAAGTCCTGGAGGATATCGACGCGGTCCGCAAGCGACCGGGGATGTACATCGGTTCCACCGGACCCGATGGACTCCTTCAGATGATCTACGAGGTCGTGGACAACTCGGTCGACGAGGCGCTGGCTGGGTTCTGCAAGTCGATCGACATCACCATCCACGGCGACAAGCGAATCACCGTCCGCGACGACGGCCGGGGAATCCCGGTTGGGATTCACCCCGAGGCCGGGGTGAGCACGGTCGAGCTCGTGCTCACTACCCTCCATGCCGGAGGCAAGTTCGACGAGGGAGGGTACAAGGTATCGGGAGGCCTCCATGGGGTGGGGGTATCGGCGGTAAACGCCCTTTCCGAAAGCTTCACCGTCGAGGTGCGATGGCGTGACGGGAAGGTCTACCGTCAGGAGTTCGCGCGCGGTCGGAAGCTGACCGAACTCGAGCCAGCGGGAGAAACAGCCGAGACGGGCACGACGATCACCTTCCTCCCGGACCGGGAGATTTTCGGCGAGATCCACTACAACTTCTCCAAGCTCTCCCACCGGCTGCAGGAGCTGGCGTACCTCAACGCGGGGATCGCCATTCACCTTGACAACCAAATCTCCGGTGTCAAGCGCACGTTCCACGCCGAGGGCGGGATCGCGGCGTTCGTGAAGGAGTTGGCCACGGGCAAGGACTTGCTCCACGAGGCGCCGATCTACCTCGCCGAAGACCGCGGCAACCATTCTGTCGAGATCGCGATGCTGTTCACGGACGCGATGGAGGAGGAGGTGTTCACTTTCGCCAACAACATCAACACCCGCGAGGGCGGCACCCACCTGACGGGGTTCCGGGCCGCGCTGACGAAGGTCCTCAACGACCACGCCCGCGAGAAGCGGATCCTGCGCCAGGAAGACGACGCGTTGCCCGGCGAGGCGATCCGTGAGGGGCTTGTGGCGATCGTGTCCGTAAAGCTGCAGCAGCCCGAGTTCGAGGGCCAGACGAAGGCCAAGCTGGGGAGCCCGGCGATGCGGGCGTTTGTGGAAGAGGTGATGCGCGAGCAGTTGGGCCAGTACCTCGGGAAGAACGCGGGGGTGGCACGGGCGATCATCGAGAACTCGCTGTCCGCGCACCGGGCGCGCATGG
>JAGUVP010000224.1 GCA_020062805.1 Candidatus Bipolaricaulis sp. | reverse complement strand
GCGGGAATCGAACCCGCGCCTCAACCTTGGAAGGGTCGCGCGCTACCATTACGCCACGCCCGCCCCCGGGGCCGGACAACCGGCCACGCGCGATGGTACCACCAGCGCGGGATACATTCCCGTGGCGCCAACAGCAAAGCCCGCACCCTCGAGCGATGCGGGCCCTGCTCGTGCCGATCCGGGCGATTAGCCGCGCGGGAGGCCGAGGCCCCGGGTGGCGATGATGCCCTTTTGGATCTCGGTCGTGCCGCCCGCGATGGTGGCGCTGACGGCCTGCAGGTAGCCCATGGAAGAGCGGTTCCGGATGTTGCCGTGCATGCCGTACATGTGCATCGAGAGGTTGGCGATGCGCTGGCTAAGCTCGCTGCTGAACATCTTGCCCATGCTGGCCTCGTAGTTCGGGATCTTGCCGTTGGCCTGCATGCTCACGACGCGGTAGCTGAGCATCTTGGCGACTTCGCATTCGATCCAGCGATCCACGAACTCGGTCTTCACACTGGGGTTGCGCGCGAACGAGGCTTCACCGCCGGACTTCGCCTGGCGGATGAGGCTTTCGAGCTGCTTGCGGACGCCGATCGCGTTGCCGATGGAGCTGCGCTCGAAGTCGAGGGTCGTCGTGCCGACGTACCAGCCGCGGTTCTCTTCGCCGATGCGGTTCTTCACGGGGACGCGGACATCCTCGAAGAAGACCTCGTTGAAGGTCTGCATGCCTGCCAGCGTGGTGAGCGGCCGGACGGTGACGCCCGGCGACTTCATGTTGACCAGGAGGTAGGTGATGCCGCGGTGCTTCGGCGCATCGGGGTCGGTGCGCGCGAGCATGTACATCATGTCGGCGAACTGGGCGCCGGTGGTCCAGATCTTCTGGCCATTAATGACGTAGTCGTCGCCATCGCGGACGGCGCGGGTCTGGAGGCTGGCGAGGTCGGAGCCCGCGCCGGGCTCGCTATAGCCCTGGCACCAGATCACCTCGCCCTTGAGGATCTTGGTGAGGTGTTCTTCCTTCTGCTCTTCGGTGCCGTGCTCGATGATGGTCGGGCCGATCATCATCACGCCGAAGCCACCCAGGTTGCCGGGGACGCCGGCCTCGGCGAACTCCTCGTTCATGATGAATTGCTCGATGACGGACATATCGGCGCCGCCGTATTTCTTGGGCCAGGAGGGGGCGATCCAGCCCTTGGCGGCGACCTTGTCGCGCCATTCCTTGATCGCGCCGATGCGTCCGAACATCGAGCCTTCGCCCTGTTCCATGTCGCCGCGAAGGGAGGCCGGTGCCTCCTTCTGGATGAACTCGCGGACTTCCTTACGCCACGCGGCTTCGCGTTCGCTATCTCCAAGGTTGATTGCCATGGGGTTTCCTGCTTTCGAAAGTGCCGTGCCCGCGCGGGCACGGCGAAGTATGCGTGAACGATTGTGAGGGAGCGCGCTTCGCGCCGCAAGCGAACGGGATTCGGGTTTGTGGGCATCGCGCCATAAGAAACATCGATGAGTGTGCGCCTACCCCGCCCCACAAGGCTTGTGATAGGATTCACATGTCCCAACGGGGTGGCAAGCTCCCGGTCTTGTCCCTTCTCCTACTGCTCTGCTTCCATTGCCCTCCTGGGAGCTTGCCACCCCACCCCGTTTTCTCCCCGGGACTGGTACTCTTGCCCGCATGACTTCACCCGCACGCCGCCCGGCCTGGCAGGACCGCTGGGAAGAGCTGAAACCGGCTCCTTTCCGCAACTACGTCGAGGTGCTTCCCGGCCTGTACCAGGTCCGCACGAAGGGTTCGAAAGCGTACCTCATCGTCGAAGACGACATCACCCTTATAGATACGGGGTCGCCAGGCTCCGGCGAGCGCATCCTGCGAGCCGTTGAGGAGCTCGGCCGGACGCCTGAGGACATCAGGCACATCATCATCACGCACTACCACATCGACCATGTGGGCGGCCTGCCCGAGCTCCAGGAGTGGGTGCCGGGCAAGACCGGCGTGCACCTCGCGGAGGCCCACCACGTGAAGAGTGACCGGCCGCTGCCGAACCCGTTCCAGCACCCGTGGCTCGCACGCATCTGCGAGCCGTACCTCTTGCGGAACGACCCCGGCGCGGCGCGTGTCGATGTGCTTCTCGAGGATGGCGATGAGCTGCCGGCGCTGGGCGGGATGCGGATCGTGCACGCGCCGGGCCACACCGCCGGGAGCATCTCCCTGCACTTCCCGAACCGTGGAGTGCTGGTGGTGGGAGATGCGATGCAATACAAGTTCGGCCGCCTGATGCTGCCAAGCCGACTCTTCACCCAGGATATGGTGGCCGCCGCCGCATCGGTACAGAAACTCGCCAACCTCGATTTTGAAACCCTCTGCTTCAGCCACTTCCGCCCGATCCTTGCGGGCGCCGACCAGAAAGTCCGCGAGTTTGCCCGCGCGTTGCCCGCCAGATGAACACGCTCATCGACATGCTCGACCGCTCGGTGCGCGACAATG
>JAGUVP010000156.1 GCA_020062805.1 Candidatus Bipolaricaulis sp. | reverse complement strand
CGCGTGCGTGTTGGTGGCCAGCCCGCGGCTGTTCGAGCCCGAGTGCCGCACCCCGCGGCAGATGCGGCTCGCCAACGCGTTCTGCCGGTACCTGGAGCTCGCCCAGAGTCTGTACTGAGTCAAAGCTGCAGACGTGGCCTTGCTCTGCCAGTAGGCCACCGCGAGGCTGCTCTGTACTGAGAGAAACGATGCGGGGTCGGGTACAGCGGTCCCCGAGTGGCTACGGATACGCAGAGCGCACCCACACCTCAGGCCCGCGTACTCGGTCTGCTGAGCTGCCACGCCCATGGGAGCCATAGCCGCCCCTTGAGATCGATCCGAGTTGAGAGCCAAGACCTGGTACGAAGGATGTGCACAGCAGAGAGGGTATTAACCTGACCGGTCAGCCCTGCAGGCAGCCTCTCCTAGATGCCTGCTGCGAGCGGTGGACCCATGCTACTACCCATGAACGGGGACGAGAGGGACCGGCTCCGGTGGACACTCTCAGGGATGGTGACCTCCGCGCGGAACAAGTCCCCCGGGCGAGCGTGTGGACGCATGGTGCCAGGTGGTGATGGAGGTGGACAAGCAGCGGCGAGCACAAGCCCTCCGGCAGAGGTGCGGCGCGCGCACCGCGGGGCTGCCACCCTCCGGACACAACCTGCATAGTGGGCACGAGGACAGGGTGTGGGCCTCGGGGATGAGGGAAGCTTGAATGCTGGCGCTCCGGCGCGTTGGGGCATTGCTGCCCCCCGTGCCCTCTAAGAGGACTCGGGGGAGGTGTCGAGAGCAGCGCCAACGAGGTCACGCAGGCCGAGAGCCGCTATACTGGCTTCGCCAGATTCAGTAGGGAGGCTTCAGGACATGACGGCTGAGCCGAGTGGGGAATCACGGGCCCACCAGACCGGGGCAAGTCCAGGGAGTTGCTCTGTGGTACTACGAGGAGGCTGCCAAACTCTGCCGGGAGCAGAAGGACTTCGCTCGTGAGGTTGGGATCCTCGAACGATTCGCTAGACAGCAGCACGGGCAAGGCGCTTGGAACAAGGCAGTTGCTGAGTGTCCGGAGGAGGCAAAGGCAATGCTAGAGAAGCACAAGAAGCAGCCAGAGCAGCGAAGCTGACGCTATCATGTGGTTCTGGATCGTTGTGATCGTGGTTGGCGCTGGCTACTTCCTGTGGAAGTCCGCCCAGAAGCGGGAGGAGCAAGCGCGGGCACAGCGCAGCGGGCGGGATGATGATTTTCCAACGATCACTATTCGTACGAGCTACTCACATGCGCCAACGAAGAGGGAGCGAGGTAGCGATGCCAGATGGTTGCTCCCTGAGAATACACTCGAAGTCGCGGGGTACTCGATCTCAGCGGGCTTCGTATACGTAGCTGATTACGAGCCTGGGTCATCGGGGAAGTGGAGTGACCCTTCTCTCATCAACACAAGGCTACGAGCAAACAATCATGCACCGCGTACAGTGGGCGACATCGGCTATTGGCCCACCTACTCGGAGCTTTCGCCGAGTCATCGGGCAGGTTACCTGCAATGGCTTGCCGGCGGGAGGAAGGCTCCGAACGTTGATGCAGGCTACCTGTTTATCTTCTTCTACGGTCTGGAAAGGCGAGCCATTGACGAACTGATTGGTCGCGGCGCATGGACCGAGGAACTCGATCTCATAGCAGACGAGGTCGAGCGGCTGAGAGAGCTCTACCAGGAGAGCGGTTCATTCCAGGCCTACACAGGGAACTTCCTCGGCTTGCTCGCGTGCAGTAAGGCTGTTCTGATGAGGAAGCGTGTAGAGCTTCGTTTCACTCTCTCTGGTCGCTGGGATGTCCCCGTCGAAGTGAAGCTAGGGCTGGGGCAGTTCTCGGTTGCAGGGGATCCAATTCCTGGGCGGTGGGCCCTTCAATGGGCATACAGTAGCCCGTCAATCAGCCTCCGGACACCGGCGCGAAGATGCAAGTTGGAATTCGAGTCTCTCTTCTTGGCCGTCTACTCGAAGAAGTATGGGACGGGAATGACCGTCGCTCCAAACAAGACCCCGGTCCGGATTGAGTACGTGCCGGCCAGCTCCGCGATTCTGAGTCGACCGTTCCGGCTTCCCACACAACTGCCTGATGTCACGGTGTTGAAGCGGCCCACCGAGAAACTGCGCGCACTAGTGGAGGAGTGCACTGACGCGCTGGATGAGTACAGCCGTGCATTGGGAAGGAAGGCTGCTCCTTCAATGAAGGAGTACGTGCAAGCATTGCTGCCCAAGGAACTCCTAGAAGCGGCTCCATCTGGTGCTGTGTCGCACGTTCGTGAGTGGCTACACGAGCTTCTCGGCGACGCAGCCCTGCGCGAGACAGTAGCAGGCGAACTTGTGTCTGAGCTTGAGGGAGGCAGTCCACAAGAACTGACCCGGAAGAAGTGGGAACTTACTTCTCTTCTGCTTGGCAAGCTTGGTTTCGGAGTCGAGCCAGACCCTGCGTATGGCGGCAAGGTTCCCGATCTCACCAGCACCGTCTGCGTATTCAGACAGGAGTGGGCGCCAGAAGCTAAGCTGTCACCCGAATTCAGAGCTTGTGCCGCGTTTCTGCCGTTCGCCGTCATGGTCAGCTCCACCGACGATGTAGACGTAGCCAAACTGGAAGTCATATCAAGGCGGTTCTCGGGTCTGAGTGTTGCCGAGAGGAACCGCCTTGAGGCCCGGCTTCGAATCCTGCTGCACAGCACGCCTGCAGTTCAGTCACTGAGAGGTGCCGTGTCGGGGCTAAGCGAGTCACAGAGACAGGAGATTGCGCAGTATGTACTCCTTGTGGCTGCAGCCGACGGTCGCATTACGCAGGAAGAGGTCAAGGCACTGCAGAAGATCTACAGCGTTCTCGAGTTGCCCCCGGAATCCGTGCACTCTGAGATACACGAACTCATGGGGGGCAGGAGTGGCGTGTCTGGGAAAGAGCCAGTGATTGTTCGAAAGGCTCTCAAAGCGTCCCCCTCGTACAAGCTCCCGCCGGAGACGGTCACCGAGGGTGGCGTGATCGTCCTGGACGAGGAGAGCATTCGGAGGAAGCGAAAGGAGTCTGAATCTGTTCTAGCGTTGCTCGAACACGTCTTCTCTGAGGATGAGCCTCAGGCGGAGCTTGAGACAGGGGATAAGGATGAGGACGACCGAGACGACGAGATCTTCGATGATGCACACCTCAGATTGGTTCTGGAGCTTCTTCGCTGTGGGCGGATTCCGGCTGAACGATGGGCTGAGATGTGTCGCGAGGTCAACTTGCTCCCCGATGCAGCAATCGAAGCCATCAATGAAGCTGTCGTGGACAGATTCGAAGATGTCCTGATTGAGAAGGCAGATCCGCTTCGAATAGACTACGAGATTGCTGACCTCGTAAGGGGGATGTATGAGTAGCCGACTTAGACCGCGTGTTCGAGATGCGATCCTCCAAGCTCTTCAGGCAGGGGTGGTTCCGCACACGGGCATCCAGCACATCCAGGTCGCACGGGAGAACGAAATCCGCGAGATACAGAAGGACATCGATCGGATAGCGGATGGCGGGTCGGGCATCAGGTTCGTCATTGGGGACTACGGTTCGGGCAAAACCTTCTTCCTGAGCTTGGTCCGTGAGATGGCTCTCAGTCGGAAACTGGTCACGGTCCACTGCGACCTATCTTCAACGCATCGTCTGTACTCGACGAGCGGGCAGGCGCGTGCGCTCTACAACGAGCTGATGAGGAACATGTCAACCCGCAGCAGTCCGGATGGAGGAGCGCTTCCAGCACTTGTGGAACGATTCGTTGCGAGGGCGGTTACAGAAGCTGAAAGCACATCTACAGCCGTAAGCTCCATTATTGGGGGCCGGCTTGCATCTCTATCCGAGCTCGTCGGCGGGTATGACTTCGCAGCGGCCGTGGAGGCGTATTGGCGAGGTCATGACACTGGTGATGATGAGTTGAGATCGAATGCGATACGGTGGCTCAGAGGAGAGTTCTCAACCAAGACTGAAGCGCGGCAGGCTCTGGGCATCCGCACGATTGTCGACGACGACTCGTTCTACGACTGCCTGAAGCTTGTCGCTCGGTTGTGCCGGCTTGCAGGCTTCGAGGGGCTTCTTGTTTGCCTGGACGAAATGGTCAGCATCTATATGCTGCAGAACGCACAGGCACGTCACGGCAACTACCAGCAGCTACTACGGATCGTAAATGATAGCATACAGGGGGTCTCAAGAGGTATTGGCTTCCTCACCGCGGGCACGCCAGAGTTCCTACAAGATCCTCGCAGAGGTGTGTGCAGTCATGCGGCTTTGAGTTCGCGCCTCGCGGAGAACCTTTTCGCGGTGGGCGGATTGGTCGATCACAGTGGTCCCGTGATCCGGCTGCAGAACCTCACGCCAGAGGACCTCTTCGTCCTGCTTGAGAAGGTCCGAGACGTCTACGCTTCAGGCCGAGAGCAGGCTGTCACCGTAACAAGTGAAGTCATCGAAGCTTTCATGGGGCACTGCATGAACCGGATCGGCGAGGCATACTTCAGGACGCCTCGAACGACAATCATGGCGTTTGTGGACCTCCTCGCTGTGCTCGACCAGAACCCAGACGTCTCGTGGGAGAGGATTCTAGCCGGCGTCGATGTGCACGTCGACTCTGGCGAGAACCCGATTGCTGAAGAGGAGTCTGATGTAAACGAACAAGAGGAAGCCATCGACGATGATCTCGCACGATTCAAGCTCTAGCGCTCGAAGCTCATCCTTTGGTCTCGTCGACAAGCGCCTGCAGAAGTGGGCGTGGCAGCAGCGGTGGACGAAGCTCCATGAGATCCAGGAGAAGACAATCCAGGCGATCATGGCCACTCCCACGTCTGATGTCGTGGTTGCTGCCCCAACAGCCGGTGGGAAGACTGAGGCAGTCTTCCTGCCAATCCTGAGCATCCTGGCTGCGGAGACTGAGAAGCTGATTGGATTCAGAGTCCTGTGCGTCTATCCGCTCAGGGCACTGATTGACGATCAGCACCGCAGGCTGGCCGAGATTGCGGATTTGGTGGATGTCCAGGTCACGGCTTGGCATGGTGACATAGCCCGGTCGCGCAGGACACGTGCCATGCGGAACCCTGAGGGGATCCTCCTGACTACGCCCGAGTCCTTGGAGGCGTTCTTCATCGTTAGGGGAGACCACATACAGCGGCTGTTCGCGCCGCTGCAATTCATCGTAGTTGATGAACTGCACTCCTACCTAGCCGCTGAACGGGGAAGACAGCTTCAGAGCCTTATGCATCGTCTCGATGTTGCCATTGGCCATTCGGCAAGGAGGGTAGCATTGAGCGCGACACTGGGCGACCTCAACCAGGCCGCTTCCTTCCTGCGACCAGGCAGTAGTGGGCAGGCGATTCAGATCCGCACTCGTGATGAGGGCGAGCTTCGCATGGCATTGCTCGGGTTCGCGAACGAAGCGTCTGAGAGTCAACCAGGTTCGGCTGAATTTGCCGCAGACGAGGGTAGATTGAGAGTGACAGATGAGATTCCGAGATCGGTGTTCCATGCTCTAAGGGGGAGGAAGAACCTCCTCTTTGCCAATACGCGGGCTGATGTTGAGATGTACGCTGACAAACTGCGGCATCTGTGTGAGGCGACGGCGGTCCCGAGTGAGTTTTTCGCGCACCACGGATCCCTGTCCAAGTCGTTGAGGAAGCACGCCGAGGATGCGCTAAGGAATCCGAATCGACCGGCTACTGCAGTCTGCACGAGCACGCTGGAACTGGGAATAGACATTGGTCAGATCGAGACTGTCGGGCAGATAGACTGCCCTCCTTCCGTGTCGAGCATTCGCCAGAGGTTGGGACGCTCTGGAAGGCGTGAGGGTCGTCCTGCGATATTGCGTCTCTACGTGACGGAGCATATCCCGCGGCCGGATTCGAGCATTGAAGAGAGACTGCACTTGAGGCTGATCCAGACAGTCGCGCAGCTCGATCTGCTACTGGAGGGTTGGTGCGAATCCCCAACAGCGGGGTCGCTACACCTCTCGACTCTTCTGCATCAGATCCTCTCGATGATCGGAGAGAGAGGGGGGGTGTCTGCCCCTGAATCGTGGAGAGTACTCTGTGATACCGGCCCGTTTGGGAATGTCGGGAAGGATGTCTTCATTGCGCTGCTTCGTCAGATGGGCGCGAGGAATCTGATCGAGCAGGCGCCCAACGGCACACTTCTTCTCGGATCTGAGGGAGAGAGGATTCAGCGTCAGCGAGGCTTCTACGCGATCTTCCATACACCAGAGGAATACACGCTGATCGGTCCCGACGGCCCACTCGGATCGCTACCGATCTCTCATCCTCTGATCCCGGGCAGCCACATGATCTTTGGCGGACAGAGGTGGCTGATTCAAGACGTGGATAGCAGGCGCAGAGTCGTAACCCTCGTACCTTCGCCAGCTGGGAAGCCTCCACACTTCCCAGGAAGCGGCTGGCTGGTGGGGCGTGAGGTTCGAGAGAGAATGAGAAGTGCTCTGGCCAGCAACGAGTCGCGAGCCTACGCTGACGAGACAGCGGAGTACTTCCTTCGGGCGGCACAACGGGCGTTCGCCGATCTCGGACTGGCTCAGACGGATGTCATTCAATACGGAGGTGACTCGTACCTCTTCTGCTGGACTAGCGACCTCATACGGCACACGCTCAGGGCTATGCTGGGAGCCGTCTCGTGCCAGGTCGATCTGTTCGCCGTTGCTTTGCGTTGTCCGAGCATGTCGCTTGGTTCGTTCGCGGGGAAACTGCGTGAGGCTCTGACCTCCGATCACGACCCGGTGGCCCTAGCGTCCCAGGTACGGAATCGCGAGACTGAGAAGTACGATGAGTACCTCGGCGACGAACTCACCGCGATCGACTATGCATCTCGCATGATCTGCATCCAGGAGACGAAGGACTACATCGAGCAGGTCCTCTCTAGCGTTTTCTAGCGTGTTATAGAAGCCGGGGTCAGATCTCGTTCCGTGCATAGGCTGAAGATGCGTCCCACTAGCACTTCAGCCCCGGTGACCGCCCGATGATCCGGAGATGGAGTCTCCCGACCCGCTGAGCTCGAAGCTCCGGCGTGCCCGGGGGTGCCTGCTCGGCTGACTGGGCGACGCGGTGGCCAAGGAGTGGGAGCGCGGGGCCTGTAGCTGACCTGACACGGAGGCCGCCAACGGAGAGGCCTCCGAGAGAGAGGTTGCCCTTCCCTGCATTTCTGGAGCGCAACTCCATAATTGCAGGGATGATCCCTCGGCGGTTACTGCCTGCACTGGTGGATGCCCTGGCCGAATGGTCGCCGGGGCCAGATCTTGTTCCGTGCATGGGCGAAGCCGCGTTCCCAGTTGACCCACAGCGCGGTGAGCTGAAGGCGGCGCCGGAGCGGTGGGCGGACGCGATCCTGAACTGCCGGCCCGAGGGGCCACCGTCGGTAGGCTCCTCTTGTGAACGATCGGCAACCAGACGTTGGCGTACTCACAGCGCTGAGTAATATTACTCAGCGTCATGAGTAACGTGGAGAACTCTGACCACAGACGCGCCCATGCGCAGGATCTTCGCCGACGGCGCGACGCGCTGCCGGGGATGGCCCTGTTCCTCAAGGAGCACCCGGGGGCCCACCCGCTCCTGGTGGGAGGAGATGGCATCCCTCTCGAACGCTTCCTCTCTCAGCACTTCTCGTAGGTCAGGATGACTGGCGGCTTGTTCCGTGCCCCTTCCCCCGCGTGACGGTGGGTGGGAGTCCCCTGCGGAACGCGGCGGGGCATCTGCGGTCACGCACGCCTCGGCGAGGCAATCGCCGACCCGCGCCACCCCGAGCACCCCGCCCCCGTTCCGCTTTGCAGGATGCCCCGGCTTCCTGTCCGCCGTCAGGCGAGAACATGATCGCCGTCATGGTGGATCCCTCGGGGGCGGGGTATCTTCAGCGGACCATGCGCCAAGAGATCCGGTTCGCCGGGTTCGGTGGTCAAGGAATCATCTCCGCAGGCCGCATCGCTGGTCAGGGAGCGGTCATCTTCGACGGCAAGCACGCCGTCCTCACCCAGTCTTACGGCCCGGAAGCCCGCGGCGGGGCGTGCGCGGCCGAGGTCGTGGTGTCGGACACCTCGGTGGACTACCCCGTGGTCGGCACGCCGGACGTGGCCGTCATCATGTCCCAGGAGGCGTACGGCACCTACGGCCGCGACATCCAGCCCGGGGGCACGCTCATCCTCGACGAGGACCTCGTGGAGCACGAACCGCGCACGGACGTGCGCCTGCTTCTCGTCCCGGCAACGCGCATCGCGGAAGGTCTGGGGCGGAAGATCGTGGCGAACGTGGTCATCCTCGGCGCGCTCGCGGCCGCGGTCTCCACGGTGTCGAAGGACGCCCTGCTCAAGGCCGTGCTCGCCGCGGTTCCTCCGCACACCCGCGACCTCAACCAGAAGGCGTTCGAGGCCGGGTACGCGTACGTGAAGGAGCATCACCGTGAGCCGTGAACCGTTGACCGTTGACCGTCATCCGTTCTCCGTGAACCGTAACCCGTCAGCCGTTGACCGTAGGCCGTCATCCGCCGCGGGCCACGGACCACGGACTCCGGATCACGGATCACGGGCCACGGACCACGGACTCCGGACCACGGGTCGCGGTCCGCGGATCGGCGTGTTCGTCTGTCACTGCGGGAAGAACATCGCGACTACGGTGGACGTGGAGCGGGTCGTGGAAGCCCTCGCCGGCCACCCGGGCGTCGCCTACGCCGCCCGCCACGAGTACATGTGCTCGGACCCCGGTCAGGACGTCGTCAAGAAGGCGATCAAGGAACACCGGCTCACCGGCGTCGTGGTCTCCGCCTGCTCGCCCTCGATGCACGAGACCACGTTCCGCAACGCGGCGGAGGAGGCGGGGCTCAACCCGTACCTCGTCGAGATCGCGAACATCCGCGAGTGGTGCTCGTGGGTCCACAACGATCCGGTGACCACGGACAAGGCGATCCGCATCACCCGGTCGATGGTGGAGAAGGTGAAGGGGAACCACCCCCTGGTCCCGGTCGAGGTCGACCACGCCGTGAAGTGCCTCGTCGTCGGCGGGGGGATCAGCGGGATCCAGGCCGCGCTCGACATCGCCAACGCCGGGTACGAGGTCCTCCTCGTGGAGCGGTCCCCGTCGATCGGCGGGCGGATGGCCCAGCTCTCGGAGACGTTCCCCACCCTCGACTGCTCGCAGTGCATCCTCACCCCGAAGATGGTCGAGGCGTCCCGCCACCCGCGGATCCGGCTGCTCACCTACTCCGAGGTCGCCGAGGTCACGGGGTACCTGGGGAACTACCACGTGAAGATCCGCAAGAAGCCGACGTACGTGGACCCGGACAAGTGCAACCTGTGCGGGGATTGCGTGGCGGCGTGCCCGATCCGCGTCCCGAGCGAGTTCGACCAGGGCCTGTCCGAGCGGGCGGCGATCTACGTCCCGTTCCCCCAGGCCGTCCCCTCTTCCTACACGCTCGACGAGGCCAACTGCCTCGGCCTGAACCCGCTCCGGTGCAGCGAGTGCTCGAAGGTGTGCACCGTGGGCGCGATCGACTACGACATGCGCGAGGAGCTGATCGAGGAGGACGTGGGGGCGATCGTCCTCGCCACGGGCTACGACCTCTACGGCAAAGAGATGATGGGCGAGTACGGCCACGGCACGGTCCCGGACGTGATCGAGGGCCTGGAGTTCGAGCGGATCTTGTCCGCGGGCGGGCCGACGAAGGGCGAGGTGCGCCGCCCGTCGGACGGGAAGGTTCCGAAGGAGGTCGTGTTCATCCAGTGCTCTGGATCGCGCGACCCCGAGCTCCACAAGTCGTACTGCTCGAAGATCTGCTGCATGTACACCGCCAAGCACGCCCTGCTCTACCGCCACAACGTGCATGACGGGACGGCCTACGTGTTCTACATCGACATCCGCGCCGGGGGCAAGGAGTACGAGGAGTTCGTGGTCCGGGCGATGGAGGACGAGCGAATCCTCTACCTGCGGGGCAAGGTGGCGAAGGTGTTCCGGGATGGGGACAAGATCATGGTGTGGGGCGTGGACACGCTCACCGGGAAGCGGATCGAGATCGCGGCGGACCTCGTGGTGCTCGCCCAGGCGATGGTCCCGTCGGCGGGGACGGAGGAACTGGCCCGCAAGCTGCACATCGCGTGCGGGGGGG
>JAGUVP010000026.1 GCA_020062805.1 Candidatus Bipolaricaulis sp. | reverse complement strand
GGACGGCCGTTGCCGGGCAGTACGCGAACGTAGGGACGGCGCAGACGACGTACAGCGGTCAGACGGTGAGCGACAGCGATCCGAGCCACTACTTCGGGGTAGATGGCTACATCGCCATCACGCCGGGGCAGGCGATAAACGCAGTGGGTGACCCACACACGTTTGCGATCACCGCGTACGCGGAAGGCGCGGTGCCCAGTTCGTGGGCCCTCAGCCACACCGTGGCGCCGATACCAGGGATCCAGGTTCTGAGCGGACCCACGGTGGCCCCGGACGGGATGAGCGCAACATGGAACCTGACGATCAACAGCACTGCGCCAGGGGTGTTCCTGGCAACCCCGACGGTGACGATGACGTTCCCCGGCGGGACGCAGGTCGTGCGGACGACGGACGGCCTGGGCGGAAGCACCGTGCCCGCGCAGAAGACCTACGTGCAGGGACGGATCAGCCTGAGTCCGTTGTCCGCCACGAATGAGGTAGGGGATCCTCACACGCTGGTTGCGCTGGTTGAGACGACAACCGACGGGTTCGCGTGGTTCCCAGCGCCTGGCGTGGGAGTCACGTTCTCCATCGTGGGTGGGACCGCGATCTTTGTCGGCGGGGTCAACACCTCGGTCACGAACAGCGCGGGTCAGGCGACGGCGCAGATCGTTTCCTCAACGCCGGGAACGGTCCTGATTCAGGCGGCAGCGGACCTATTCGGCAACGGGACGTTTGTCCGTGTGACGGGCACGCCTGGGAATGGCAGCAACGCCGCGAAAACCTACGTGGATGCGCGGATCAACGTGACCCCGTTGAGCTCGGTCAACCCAGTAGGCACAGACCATACCGTGACCGCGCTGGTGGAGGTCAACGCCGGCGCTGGCTGGGTGCCGGCCTCAAATGGCACGCCGGTCGTGTTCACGCTTCTCACCAACACGGCTGGGGCTACGTTCGTCACGCCGTCAGCGGTGACGACGAGCAGCGGGCAGGCTTCCGTGACTCTGTTCTCGTCGAACCCGGGTGGCGTCACCATCCGAGCGACGGCGGACGCTACGGTAGCTGGGCTGGTTCTGCGGCGGGCAACCGGATCGGGCGGTCTGAACGGGCCTGATGCGCTGAAGAACTGGGTGCGGAACAACGAGCCCCCCATGGCAGAGAGCCTGTCCCTCGTCACGTGTCAGAACACCCCGCTGACCTTTTCCTTGCGTGGCAGCGACCCGGACGTGAACCCAGGGGACCCGGCGTCGCATCCGCTGACGTTCGCGATCCAGGGAGCACCGACCTACGGTGCGGTGAGCGGGAACCTGAGTGCTGTCACGTACAGCGCGCCGCACAGCGCGTCGGTGGACGTGGTGTACGTGCCGCAGCTTGGCTTCCTCGGCACAGACTTCATCACCTACACCGTCACCGATCCCATGGGCGCGTTTGCAGTGGGAACGGTCCGGATCACGGTTGTGGACTGCGGGGAGGAGATCGCCGGTGGAGGCGGTGCAGTGGGACCGCGGATCGTGATCAATGAGATCGCGTGGGGCGGCACCGAGGCAGACCCGAACCACGAGTGGATCGAGCTGTACAGCTCGCTTGGCGAACCGATCGACCTCACCGGATGGACCCTCCGCTGGCGACGCAAGCAGCCGGGGCACGTGCTGGAGCAGTACGTGAAGGTTGTGGATCTCCGCGGGGTGATTGACGAGTTCGGGTTCTACCTCATGGAGCGCCGCACCGACGACGTGGTGAGCGACATCGAGGCCGACCTCATCTACGAGGAGACGGGGCCGGTCGTCATCACGGAGATCGCGTGGGGCGGGACCGCGGCAAGCCCGAATGACCAGTGGATCGAGCTTACCAACATTACGGAGAACGCGGTGGATCTCACGGGGTGGAGCCTCCGCTGGCGTCTTACCCAGCCGGCCACGACCGGGGAGCGGGAGTGGAAGGTGGTCGAACTCCGCGGGACGATTGCCCCGTACGCAACGTACCTCCTCGAGCGGGGGAGTGACGACGTGGTTCGGGGGATACCTGCCGACCTCATCTACACCTTGTCCCTCGATCCGCGCGGCGAGGTCATGGAGCTCGTGGACCCGGCGGGGAACATCGTGGACACGGCGAACGCGGAACGTCTCGGGCGGCCCGGTTGGGCCAGTGGCTACGGTCTGGGTAACGCCCATCCGTACGCGACGATGGAGCGAGTGAACCCGTTTGCCCGCGATGCAGAGCACAATTGGCAGGCGAACTCGGGAACCCTCACGTATAGCACGGACCGCGACGGGACCCCCCTCGTGGCCACCCCGCGGGCGGTGAACGAGCAGTTCCTCCTGTGGGCGTATCCGGAGGTGGATCCGACGGAACTCCCCACGGATCTGGCGTATCTGCCGTTCACCCTCGAGATGTCCGACCTAGGGGAGGTGCTGGAGCTCGTGGACCCGGCGGGGCAGATCGTGGACACGGCGAACGCCGACAACTCCGACCGCGACGGGTGGGCTGTGGGCTACGGTTTGCACGGGGCGCTGCCATTTGCGACGATGGAGCGGGTGGACCCGTCCCTTCCAGACCTTGACGGGCACTGGGACTCCAACCAGTACATCGTGATCAATGGTCTTGATACGGACGAGGTGTGCCTTGTGGCCACGGCACGCACGACGAACGAGCCCGTTCTCCTTCGATCTGTCGATGACCAGGCCGCGCAGGTGGTGGAGAGGGGCGACGTGGTCACGGTGGCGGTCGTCGCTCCAACTGCCTGTGACGATACACCCTGTCTCCCCCACGCCGTGCTGACGCGCGCCGACGACGTGGCGGGCGGGGCAGGGGCGGTTCTCCCACCTGACCTCGAGCAGCGCGTGCTCGTGGGGAGGCGGATCGAACCGACGGACAACTACCAGTTCCAGTTTGCCACGGCGGACCTTGAGCCGGGAACCTACCGGCTGTGGATCTCCCTCGGGAGCACCCTGTTCCGGGTTCTGGCGTTCGAGGTCGTGGAGGGCGTCGCCGGGCGGTAGGTACAAGAGGTCGCGGCGGGATCAACCTGGGGCCTGGGAGCTTTGTCTCCCGGGCCCGGTTCTGCTTGACGGGCAGGGCCTGCTGGAGGGTTGCGTCTGTACTGGCAGTGCGGCAAGATCGCCCCCTTGTGAGCTCAAGGGGTGAAACCCTGTGATGCAGACCGTGGGTTGGGCCGCTCTGTTCCTCGTCAGCGCGGGGGTGGTGGTGCGCAGCGGCCTGAGCTTGTCGAAGGCCGGAGATCACCTCGCCGAGGCGACGGGGCTTGGCCGGTTGTGGGTGGGGACGATCCTCCTCGCCATCGCTACATCCTTGCCGGAACTCGTGACGAACCTGGCCGCTGTCCGCTTCGATGCCCCCGCCCTCGCTGGCGGCAACGTCCTCGGGGCGAACATGCTGAACATCGTCACGCTCGCCGCACTCGTGAGCTTGTTCCCGAAAGCTGTGGTGCGGCCGATGGGACGCGATCAGCAGATTCTTGTGGGGACTGCGCTGTTCCTCACTGCGGTTGTGGTTGCAGCGATCGTCTTCGGTGCTGAGTGGAACGTGGGTCCCGTGGGGTTGGGAACGTTCCTCATCATCTGGGGGTACATCATTGGGATAGGGTTCGTCCTGCGCGCGCTCGACAACCAAGGGAAGGCGGAGCCGCAGGAGGAAGGCAAGCCGGCTGCCCAGGTGCCGCTGGGCAGGGTATGGGGATGGTTCGCGCTGGCGGCGGGCGGGGTACTGATTGCAGCGCCCGTGCTTGCGGTGAGTGCGGACCGGCTGGCGGACATCTTGGGGATCTCGGGAAGCTTCATGGGCGTGCTTGCCGTGGCGCTCGTGACCACAATGCCCGAGATGAGCGTGACGTGGGGCGCGCTACGGCTCGGGTCGGAG
>JAGUVP010000030.1 GCA_020062805.1 Candidatus Bipolaricaulis sp. | reverse complement strand
GGGGGCTCAGGCGGCGGGGGCGGCGGAGGCGGCGGCGGGGCCGCCGGCACTTCGATGGCCACCGTGCGCAGCTCGGAGCGGTTGCCCACGTTGTCGATCAGCTTCAGGCCAGCGTAGATCGTGCGCGCTTCCTGGCTGGGCTCGAGCTTGATCGAGGTGGACTCGATGCTACCCGTGGCTTGCGGGGCATCGGTGGCCACCAGGATGGCGTCCTCAAAGCCCACCTGCTCGTCGCCCGGGTTGGCGTCGACGATCGGCTTGTCGGAGTAGCGCACCTCGTAGTTGGAAACCTGACCGCACCAGCCGTCGTCGCCCGTGGCCGTCCAGGTCAAGGTGACCTGGCCGGGGGTGGACTCGATGGGACGGAAGTCGTTGGGAGCGGCCGGCGCTGCGCTGTCGGTCTCGAGCGAGCGCTCGAGGTTGACGCGCCCGCGCGACACGCTCATGTTGTTCAGGTTGGAGACTCGGTCGGAGCTACCGATCAGGCGCTGCTTGACCTGGTCGTTGGTCAGATCAGGGTGCTCGGCGAAGATCAGGCCCGCCATGCCGGCCACGTGAGGGGTGGCCATGGAAGTGCCGCTCTTGTTGCCGTAGCCTCCATTGGGAACGGTGGAGTAGATGCCTACTCCGGGAGCGGCCACGTCCACAGTCGTGCGGCCGTAGTTGGAGAAGCTGGCGATCTGGTCGTTCTTGTCGGTGGCCGCCACGGCCACGATGTTGGGGATGTCGTAGTTGGCCGGGTAGGTCGGACGCGAGTCGTTGTTCTTGCCGTCGTTGCCTGCCGCGAAGATGTGCAGGGCCGGGGAGGTGCGCAGGGCGTCTTTGATGGCGTCGTTGGCCGCTCCGCCGCCCCACGAGTTGGAGGTCACGCGGGCTCCCATCCGGGTGGCGTAGGTGATGCCGCGGATGATGGCGTCGGCGCTGGTGCGCCCGCCGTCGGAGAAGATCTTGACCGGCATCAGGGTGGCCTGCCAGTTCACGCCCACAACGCCCTGGCTGTTGTTGCCCTCGGCGGCGATGGTGCCGGCGCAGTGGGTGCCGTGGCTGTGTCCGTCCATGGGGTTGCCATTGTCGGCGTAGGCGTTGTAGCCGTGCACGTCGTCGATGACGCCGTTGCCGTCGTTGTCGATGCCGTCGCCGGGGATCTCGCCGGGGTTGGTCCAGATGTTGTTCTTGAGGTCAGGGTGGTTGTAGTCGATGCCCGTGTCGATCACGGCGATCAGCGGACCACCCTCGCTCTGGCGCTTGCCGGTGGTGATGTTCCAGGCTTCCGGAGCGTTGATGTCGGCTCCGGCCTTGCCGCCGTTCTGGCCGGTGTTGTTCAGGCCCCACAGGGCCGGGTCCAGGTCGTTGGGGGTGTTCTGCTGCAGCCCGGCGCTCTGGGGAGCGGGCTCGTCCTGGCCGGGGTCGAGCGTATAGATGTTGTTGGGCACAGCGTAGGCGACGCGGGGATCCTTGCGCATCATGGCGATGGCTTCCTCGGTCTGCATGCCGGAGGGCAGCTTGAGGCGCATCATCTCGCCGTCGAAGTCCTTGAACATGGACTTGGGCAGGTCGTACTTGACCTCAACGCTGCAGCCATAGTCGCTGGCGAAGTCGTCCAGGCCCATTCCGGGTCGCACCTTGACGATCACCTCGCCCGGCTCGAACTCGCCGAGCGAGGGGCGCAGTGCCTCGGCCTCGGCCTTGACGGTCTCGAGCTTATTGCGGTGCCAGGTGCCCATGGTGGACAGATTGGCCGAATCCTGCGGCTCCGCAGCTTCCTGGGGCCTCTTTCCGCCCGAGCTCACCGGCGCGGTGTAGGTCTGGCTCAGGGTACGGACGTCACGGATCTGCATGAAGATTGGCCTCCTCGCGTTTGTTCCCCATTTCCCCGGACGGAGTATATGCTGAATCGAACACCGAGAAGGTAACCAAATCTTGAACATCGTGCCCGTTCCGGTGGGCTTTAAAGCGATTCAACGACCTTGAGCATGGGCCCCAGCGTGGCCCAGATGATGAAGCCCACCAGGACGCCAACCACCAGCATGACGGCCGGCTGCAGGGCGGCGGTGGCCATCTCGATGGCCTGGTCCATCGACTCTTCGCACACCGCCGCGCAACGATCGAGCAGGAAGGCGAGCTTGCCGGTGGTCTCGCCGGCCGAGAGCAGGTGGATCATCATCGGAGGAAAGAGGTC
>JAGUVP010000272.1 GCA_020062805.1 Candidatus Bipolaricaulis sp. | reverse complement strand
TGGGACGAGGCGGCCCGCGCGCCGGCCTCGGTGTGGCCGGCCTTCAGCACCAACACCGGCTTCTCTCGCGTCACCTCGCCCGCGACGCGCAGGAACTCCGTCCCGTTCTCGATCCCCTCCAGGTAGGCGGCGATGACCGTCGTCTCCGGATCGCGGGCGAGAACGGTGAGGAAGTCGGTCTCCGTGAGCACGGCCTTGTTGCCGAGCGACACGAACGCCGAGAACCCGAGCTTCCTGTGCCAGGCCCAGTTGAGCACCCCGCTTCCCAACGCCCCGGATTGGGAGATGAACGCGATCCTCCCCGGCAACGCCCCCCGCGGGGCGAAGGTCGCGTTGAGCCCGGCGCGGGGCGAGATGAGGCCGAACGCGTTCGGACCGAGCACGTTCATCCCGTGTTCAGAGGCGATCCGTACCAACTCCCGCTCGCGCTCGACTCCCTTCCCGCCTGCCTCCCTAAACCCGGCGGTGATCACCACCGCGTTGCGGATCCCCTTCCGGCCGCAGGCGTCGAGGGCACGGAGGGCATCGTCCGCCGCGACCATGATCACGGCCAGGCTCACCGGCTCGGGGAGATCGGCCACCGCCGGGACGCACGATCGGCCCAGGATCTCGGTGTAGCCTGGGTTTACCGCGTACACAGGGCCGGAGAACGTGGCCACGTTGGCGAACAGCACGCCACCGATCTTGTGCGGCGCGGCCGACGCACCCACCACCGCGACCGAGGTCGGGGAGAGGAACTCCGCGAGGTCTCGTCTCATGGCCAAGGCATGGTAGCGGCCTCCGCGGGATCTTCACAACCCCTGCACCACCCCTCGACGCCGGGGGTGGATAGTGCCTCGTGGTTGAAGACAAGCCGAGAGCCCAACCACCTGAACCGCCCCTGATGCACGAGAGGGGTCGAGGCACACCTCGCCCCCTCTCCCTCCTTTGGGTAGGCTAACTATGGACATGAAAACGATCCTCGTGGTGGAAGACGAACGGGAAATCGCGCGGATGGTGCAGACGTACCTGATGCGCGAGGGGTACCGGGTCGAGGTCGCGTTCACCGGGGAAGACGGGTGGGCGATGTTCAAGTCCCTTCAGCCCGATCTGGTGGTGCTCGACCTCATGCTCCCCGGCATGCACGGGCTGGAGGTGGCGCGGCGGATTCGCCAGGGCGCGGCCACTCCCATCATCATGCTCACCGCTCGCACCGAAGAGACGGACCGCGTCGCCGGCCTGGAGATGGGGGCCGACGACTACGTGACGAAGCCGTTCAGCCTGCGGGAGCTCGCGGCCCGGGTGCGGGCAGTTCTGCGCCGCACCGAAGGTGGAACGACCCCGGATGTGGTCCGGGTGGGAGATCTGACGGTGGACATGGCGTCGCGGGAAGCCCGCCTGCGGGGAACAACCCTCGACCTCACGCCCACGGAGTTCGACCTTCTCGCGTTCTTCGCCCGCCACCCCGGCCGGGTGTTCACCCGCCGCGAGCTTCTGGAGGCCCTTCAAGAGCGAACCTACGCGACCCTGCCCCGCACCGTGGACTCCCACGTGAAGAACCTCCGTCACAAGATCGAGTCCGACCCCGAAGATCCCACGCACATCCTCACCGTGCACGGCGTGGGGTACAAGTTCCGTCCCGGGCCTGAGGGGGAGTAGACGTTGTCCTTCCGGTGGAAGCTCTTCGGGGCGTTCGCGATCACCGCACTTCTGGCCGCCGGAGGAGCCTACTTCCTCACCACCCGCGAGGTGAGCGATCGGTTCGCCTCGTTCCGCGAGGAGAACCGCCAGCTTGCCGCCCAGGAGTTCGCCGCAGCCCTGGCCCAGATCTGGGAATCCACGCAGAGCTGGGAACACCTGAAGTCGCTCTTCGCTACCACGGCGGTGATCGTCCGCGAGCGGACGGTGATCTACCAGAGGAGCGCGTTCGGCCAGTTCACGGTCGTTGATCCGTCCTACACGGTGGTCGGTTGCGCGATGGAGGAGATGATCGGCGTGTGCCTCGCCGATGATCCCCAGTTCCGAACCGTCGTCGATCGGTACGGAATTCCGATCCTCGCCAACGGGGCGCGCGTGGGCACGGTGGTCCCGCTCGATATCGCTGAGTTGACCCCACTCGAGGAAGACTTCCTCGCCTCGATTCGCCAGGCGGCCCTCATCGCCGGTGGGGTAGCCCTATTTGCAGCGGCTCTTCTGGCGGTGATTCTCGTCGTCCAGCTTTCGCGACCGCTGCGGCGTCTCATCCTCGCCACGGCCCGCATCGCGAAGGGCGACCTCGCCTACCGCGTGAACATCCGAACCCGCGACGAGATCGGCCGTCTTGGCCGCGCGTTCAACGAGATGACGGCCGCTCTGGAGACCTCGGAGAAGGCGCGCCAGAACCTCCTCACCGACGTCGCCCACGAGCTGCGCACGCCTCTGTCCGTGGTGCGGGGGAACCTCGAGGGGATGATCGACGGGGTGTTCCCCCTGACGCCGGAGGGCCTGGCCCCGGTGTACGACCAAACCCTCCAATTGGGAGAGCTGGTGGAGGACCTCCGTACGCTGACCCTCGCCGAAGCGGGTCACCTCCAGCTCGTGCGGGAGCCGACCGACATCGGAGAACTGGCGCGAACCGTGGCGGAGGCCGTGCGCTCGGTCGCCACCGAAGACGGAGTGGTGATCACGGTGAACGCAGAGCCAGGGCTCCGTGCCAACGTGGATCCCCGCCGCATCCGCCAGGTGCTGGGCAACCTGCTCGAC
>JAGUVP010000088.1 GCA_020062805.1 Candidatus Bipolaricaulis sp. | reverse complement strand
TGTCGGTGCAAAGGCTGGAGGGGGGAAAGGAGACCTCGATCTCGCGCTCGCTCGCCCGCGCGGGCAGGGCCTCGCGCAACCGACGGTTGGCGGCCACGCCGCCTACGACCACGATCCGATCGAGCGACAACCGTCGCGCTGCACGGACTGCCTTCTCCGCAAGGACATCCACCACCGCTTCGAGGTAGGAGGCGCACAGGTCGGGAACTGACGTCTTCGGGCGGTCGCGCAGCCAGTACACGGCCGCGGTTTTGAGCCCCGCAAAGCTCATGTCCAACCCGGACTCGATCATCGGACGAGGAAAGGGGATCGCTGTGGGATCCCCATCGTGAGCCAGCTCGTCCATCCGCGGCCCGGCGGGGTACCCAAGCCCCAAGAGCCGCCCCACCTTGTCCAGTGCCTCTCCGGCCGCGTCGTCCCGCGTTCCACCAACGACCTTGTACTCCCCCCACCGCAGCACGGCAGCGAGCAACGTGTGCCCTCCAGAGACGATGAGCCCTAGGAAGGGAGGGCCTACCTCGGGTTCGCTCAACTTGTGGGCAAAGAGGTGGGCGGCGAGGTGGTTCACCCCGACCAGAGGGATGTTACGCGCCACGGCGATCCCCGCTGCATGGGCCATTCCCACCAGAAGCGGGCCCACGAGGCCCGGGCCGTAGGTCACCCCAACGAGGGCGATCTCATCCCATCCGATCCCGGCTGTGGCGAGGGCCTCGTCGAGGAGTCCGGGGAGCTTCCGCAGGTGGTCCCGCGACGCCGCCTCGGGCATCACCCCGCCGTACCGGGCGTGGAGGTCGGTCTGGGAGTAGACAAGATTGGACAGGATCTCCTCACCATCGCGGAGGACCGCGACGGACGTTTCGTCACACGAGGTCTCGATCCCGAGGACGATCATCGGTCCGTGTTCCGCGTTCCGTGATCCGTGGACCGTGGACCATTGGGGGGCGGTCCCGCAATCCACCACGGATCACCCGTCACGGATGTACCCCGGCTTGAGGATCCCCACAAACGGGAGGTTTCGGTACACCTCGGCGTAGTCCAGGCCGTACCCCACGACGAACAGGTTTTCCGGGACGACGAACCCCGCGTAGTCCACCGGCACCTCGACCTCCCGGCGGTGAGGCTTGTCCAGCAATGTGCACACGCGGAGGGTCGCTGGCCCGCGGGCGGAGAGACCCCCCAGGAGATGCTGGAGCGTGCGGCCCGTGTCCACGATGTCCTCCACGATGAGCACATCGCGTCCGCCGATCGCGCAATCGAGGTCCTTGAGGATCCGCACCTCACCTGGGCTGGTCCCGTTGCCGTAGCTGGACACGGCCATGAAGTCGTACTCGATCGGAAGGTCGAGGGCGCGAACGAGGTCCGCCATGAACGGCATCGCCCCCTTGAGGATCCCTACTACGAGGAGGGACCGGCCACGGGGGTCCTTCCCCTCCCGACTCCGGTAGTCGTCGGAGATCTGCCGTCCAAGCTGGCAGACCCGGTCCGCAATCTCTCCCGCGGAGATCACGACACGTTCGATCCCGTCCGTCCACACTGTTGTCACACGCCCTCCCGACGAAACACCTTCCCCACGAAAGCAGTCATGGGGAGAAACCCCAGCATACCGCGGCCTTGGTCCACCTGCCACCGCCACAATCGGCCAGTCGGGCTACCCGGAAGCGAGGGCGAGAAGGAGGTTTCCAGCCACTTGTCGCCGGTAATCGGCCGAGGCACGGAGATCGGAGATCGGCCGCACCGCGGACGACAGGGCGTCTCGGAACTCTGTCAACGCCTTCACCGTGAGCGGCCGATTTACGAGCGCCCTCTCCACCTCCCGCGGGCGAATGACCGTGGGTGCAACGGAACCCAGCGCCAGCCGCGCCTCCCGGATCACCCCGTCGTCAGCCCATACCAGGGCTCCGAGCGAGGCCACGGCGATGATGAGAGCCTGCCTCCTCCCCACCTTGCGGAAGTAGGCCTGAGCTCCGTCCCTGGGGAACGGAATCTTGATGGAACGAACCAGCTCTCCCGGGCGGAAGGCGGTCTTCCCCGGCCCAAGAATGAACTCCTCCACCGCAAGTTCCCTGGTCCCATGGATGCTGACCAGGCGAACCCGCGCTTCGTGGAGGTAGAGCGGAATCAGCCCGTCACCGGCTGGGGAGGCGTTGGCGAGGTTTCCCCCGAGGGTTCCCATCGCTCGGATCGCGGGGGAACCGATCGTGCGCAGGGCGAGTCGAAGGACAGCAAACCGCTCCGTCGCGGGATGGGCGAGGATCTCGGCGTGGGTCTCCGCCGCGCCAATCTCAATCCCGGTCTCTGTTTCCCTTACCCCACGCAACTCCTCAAGCTCGCCGACGAACACAAGGCACGGGGCTGTCTCTGTTCCTCTGCGGACGCGGACAAAGAGGTCGGTGCCCCCGGCGAGGGGCCGCCCTCCGCCAGCGACCAGGCACAGCGCCTCCCCAAGGTATCGAGGATGGACGATCTCCACGGTTCCTGTCCTACGCATGGTGGAGGTCCTCCACTCGATCCACGTCCCGGATCACCCCGTCGTCCGGCCACGGGACGAGTTGGCACCCCCCGAGGAGATCCCGCGCCCCCTGGTCGCCACGGAGGCTCCGGAGCGCCGGACGCAGGACCAGGGGAAGGTACACGGGGAACCCCCGCTGTCCCCGGTAAGCGGGGGCCACAGGCCGATCCCCGGCTCGGGCGATCACGGCCCGCGCCGCCTCTTCCGGGACCCACGGCATATCCCCCAGAAACACGAGCATCCCGCCTTCTGCTTCCTCCGCGGCCCGACGGAGGGAGCTCCCCATCCCTTCTTTCCAACCTTCGTTCACGATCACATGCCAGAGGGCCCGCCTCCCCTCTCCCCTCCGTGGGAGAGGGTCGAGGGTGAGGGGACACCGACGCCACCCTCCCCCTCGCCCCCTCCCATCCGAGGGAGGGGGGAACAGAAAGCCCTCGCCGTCCGAGGGAGGAGAGGTCGTGTAGCATCGGGGTCTATCTCCGACGCCGAGCGTTCGTCGCAGACAAGCTGCGACGCTACACAACCACGGGACCATCGGTCTCCCCCGCGCGGGAGAGGGTCGGAGGTGAGGGGAAAAGAGCGCTCCGCGGATCGCCTCGGCTTCCGCCCCAAGCACGATCATCCGCTTGTCCAGGGGTAAGTGGTTCACGAGGTCCACGACCCACGCGAGAAGCGGCCGCCCGCTCAAGGGGAGAAGGAGCTTCGGCCGGCCCATGCGCGTCCCCGCGCCCGCAGCAAGCACGACCCCGGTCATCGGAGCCGCTCCGCGGCCAGCTCCACCGCCTCCGCCACCTGGGCGTACCCCGTGCACCGGCAGAGGTTCCCCGCCAGGTACTCCCGGATCTCGTCCCGGGTTGGACGGGGGTTCTCCTGGAGGAGGGCGTAGGCGGCCATGATCAGCCCGGGGGTGCAGAATCCGCA
>JAGUVP010000220.1 GCA_020062805.1 Candidatus Bipolaricaulis sp. | reverse complement strand
GTGATTTCACGGTAGCACGCCCACCGAAGCTGTCTAGGGCCGTGCCGCCTTCGACGCAACGTACGCCTGCACCCTGCCCGCGAGTTCTCTGTCTCGCTTGAGCAGATCGACCGGGAAGACCGACCAGTCGCCGTAGTAGATCCCGTCGTAGTAGACGAGGTCCGAAACGAAGTGCAGGTCGCCGTCCCCTGCGGGTTCCGGGATGCCGAGCTTGATGTCGCAGAGGTAGGTGACGTGGACGTAGCTCACGATGAACACCGGTCCCTGGCGTCCCCAGGTGTCGAGGTGCTCGTCAGGGCTGGTCCGTCCGTGGAACAGCTCGATCGCGACCTTCTCCTCGCCGGCCATCAGTAGTCCTCGGGCAACAGCGCCGTGACGTACTCGCCTCCGTCGATGAGCCACAAGCGGCGCTCGTCGTTCTTCGGGTCCGTGAAGACCTGGAGGTAGTCGATGCCACTGTTCTGGACTGCCTTGTCCTGGAGGAGCTGATAGCAGGCCACGATGAGGAAGATGCCGAACTCGTTCAGCGCGCCGGGCGTGGAAACAAGGTGCCCGGTGAAGCGACAGGACGAGTCGGGGTGGTTGAGGGGCGGTTCCTGTGGCTTCAGCAGCATGGGCGCACTCATAGCAGTTGCCTGCTACGGAGCGAGACCACTCCCCGGCGTGCCACGATGACGTGATCGAGGACGCCGATGCCGAGCATCTCCCCGCACTGAACGAGACGCTTGGTGATCGACAGGTCCTCCTCGGACGGTTCGGGATCGCCCGAAGGGTGGTTGTGGCAGCAGATGATCGAAGCGGCGGAAGCGAGAATCGCGGGAAGGAATATCTCCCGCGGATGAACGATGCTCGCATTGAGCGAACCGATGGAGACGGTCTCCACGGCGTCGACCTCGTGCCGTGCGTTCAGCAGAAGGATGACGAAGTGCTCGCGCTTGGACCTGGTGAGGCGACGAATTGCGGGGATGCTCGCTACGTCATCAGGCCCCCGGATGGGTGTAGGCGGTTTGTTCTTGTACCGCCGCGTGGTCAACTCACGGACGTACACGGACGACTCCTTTCGTGAAGTCACGACTCTTCCGAGCCGAGATGGGATCACCTCACTTCCGGAACGGGTTGGGCTTGCGCTCCTCGGCGGGCAGCTTTCCGTTGCCCGCCTTCTTGCCGTTCATGAACGACTCCTTGAGCTTCGCCTCGACGATCTCCCAGACCTTCTTCTGCGCGGTCTTGAGCGATTCGGCGAGCTTCTCCTCGTCGGAGCACACTTCAGCGAGCGTGTCGTACTGCGCGGCGAACGCCTCGGTGATCTCCTCCTTGACCGAAGCCAAAAAGGACGTACCGGCCATGACTGGCCTCCTCTCGTGGTGAAACGGTGGACGTGTTGGGAACGAGCGGCGATCCGCGCTGGTCGGCTTTCACAGCCGATAGGAGGGCGGGGAGCCCTCAACAACGGAACCGCTGGTTTTCAGTTTGCGCGCTCTGTGAGGGCGCACAAGACGGGGGCTGTGGAAAAGTCTTAGAGTGGCTCTCCCGTATACGGCCCTACAGCGTCGTCCTTGCCCTTCTTCGCTGTCTTGACCCTCGAAGGGGGAAGGAACCGCGTCAGGCGTTCATTTCTCGCCACTGCGATGGCCTCCAGCGGGACGCCGTGCTTCAGAATGGCCTCGGAAGCGAGTGCCTCGCCGTCTCCTTCAACAGCGGGCATGTCGTAGGTCTGTGCGACCCACACGCCGACACCTTTTCGTTTCAAGAAGCACTCGCGCGGCTTCTGTCCTTCAAGCTCGTTGATCGAGTGCTCACGCTCCTCAGAGAGCGAGTAGAACTGCGGATCTCCGGAGTCGCCCCACAACCCGTGCTGCTTCCGCCGCTTCACGACCGTCCCCGTCGCCTGGAACACCTCTCGGGAGAGACGTTCCGCGTCCGTCCTGCCCACGGCGAAGAACACCTGCGTCGCGCAGTTGGCGAGCACGGTGTCCAAGAAGCCAGGGTCGCGGTCAAAGGGTGGTTGGGTAAGATTTTGGTGAGCCAAAATTACACCGACTCCGCGCTTACGACTTCTTGTGACCAAATCAAGGAACGAACGCGAGGCAATGGACTGGAACTCGTCCGCGTAGAGGAACCACGGCTTTGAACCTTCAGGGCGCTGAAGGGCAGCAGCGTAGATCCGCGTGACGATCATCATGCCGAGCAACCGCCCCGAGTCCTTGAGCACGCGTTCAGGCAGGTTCACGATGAGGCACTTCCCCTTGTCCATG
>JAGUVP010000101.1 GCA_020062805.1 Candidatus Bipolaricaulis sp. | reverse complement strand
CGAGCGCCCGCCGCGCAGCCACGGTCACGGCCGCGTCGTCCAACGGCAATTGAGGGACGACCCCTTCCGCCCACGGAAGGTTCTTGATGAGGATCGAGTCGCCGATACCGAGGTCCGATACATCGACCTCCATCCGCGCTGGCATCTTCGCCGGAACCGACTGCACCGGGATATAGGAGTGAACGACTTCCAGAATCCCGCCGTCCTTGATCCCACGGGCCGTGCCCTTGATGCGGACCGGCACGTTCATCGTCAGGGGGCGATCAGGGTCTGCCACGTAGAGATCGAGATGCAGAAACTGCTCCGTGATGGGGTGGACTTGGATCTCCTTGAGGAAGACGTGGTACGTGTCCTGCCCATCCACCTTGACCTCAACCGGGGTGGAACGGGTTACTTGGTTGAGCAGATTCACGAGATCCTTCTCCAAGATCGACACGTGCAGCGAAGCGACGCGGCCGCCGTAGAGCACAGCCGGGACAAAACCCTGACGGCGGAGAGCCCCTGCCTTCTCAGTCAGAGGCCGCCGCACTGCATTGACCATCATCCCGATCCTCCTCCCCTTACACCGGCATGTACGCCAACAGGTCGGTCATCGACTCGTGGCGGTGAATCCGGCGAATCGCATCCGCAAAGAACTCGGCCACCGACACGATTTCGATCTGTGGGGCCTTCCGGACTGCGTCGCGGTGGACAATGGTATCGGTCACCAGCACCCGCTGCAACTGCGGCGTGTCGAGAACTTTCAACGCTTCGCCGGCGAACACGCCGTGGGTACAGGCCGCGAACACCTTCTCCGCCCCGCCGGCGGCCAGCTCTTCCGCTGCGGTTACCAGTGTCCTCCCACTGGACAGGATGTCATCCACGAGGAGCACATCGCGGCCCCGGACCTTGCCAATGACGTCCTTCACCACGACCTTCTTTCTCTCTTCATCCCGCTGCATCACAACGAGGGCCAGCGGAAGCTCACCATCCTTATGGAGAAGCTCGCCGAGGCGCTTCGCCATGCGCCGCGCGCGCCACACGCCCCCGATATCGGGGGAGGCCACGGTGAGGTTCTCGAGCCAATCGCGGTGGTGGTCGTAGATGTACTTGGCAAGCATGCGATCCGGGCGCAGGTGATCGAGGGGGACCTTGAAGAAGCCCTGGATCTGCCCGGCATGGAGGTCCATCGTCAGCACCCGATCCACGCCCGCTGTCTCCAGAAGATCGGCCACCAGCCGGGCAGAGATAGGAACCCTTCCTGTCATCTTCCGGTCCTGGCGGGCGTACCCAAGGTAGGGGATCACCGCGCAGATCTCGCGGCACGATGCCCTCCGCAACGCGTCCACCATCACAAGAAGCTCCATCAGATGCTCGTTCACTGGGGGCGAGGTCGGCTGGATGATGAACACGTTCTTCCCACGCACCGTTTGCTGGATCTGAACGCTCACCTCCCCGTCAGGAAACCGTCCGGGTCCGTAACACCGCCCTCTCTTGCTGGGGGAGTCGGCCTCGCAGAGCTGAACCTCCAAAATCTCGGCGATGCGCCGCGCCAGCGGTAGGTTCGCCCTCCCGGAGAGGATCCGGATGTTCCCCAACCCCTTTGGTCTAGCCATCGTCGTTTCCTCCCTCGTCCTTCGCCCGAGCCCATCTCGGCTTCAACATCTCCGGCGACCGCTCCAGGGCGAGGGCGAACGGCGGAACATCGTGCGTGATCACGGACCCCGCTCCCACTACCGCCCCTTCCCCAATCCGTATCGGAGCGATCAGAGACGCGTTGCTTCCGATGAACGCCCCCGGACCGACCTCGGTGCGGAATTTCCCCTTCTTGCCCGGCTGAAAGTTGCAGGTGATGGCGCCGGCCCCGATGTTCGCCCCCGCCCCGATCTCGGCATCGCCGATGTAGGCGAGGTGTCCGGCCTTCACCCCGTCGCCCAGCGTGGCCTCCTTGACCTCGACGAAGTTCCCCACCTTTGCCCGCGCTCCGATCCGCGCCCCCGGGCGAAGATGGGCGTACGGGCCGATCGTCGCCTCCGGCCCGATCTCGGCCCCTTCGACCACGGAGTACCACACGCGCGCCCCGTTCTCGATGCGGG